>CAZECW010000163.1:0-3125 GCA_964510585.1 uncultured archaeon
TGCGTCTTGTTTAGCCTCCTTGAGCCCAAGCCAAACCCTTCAGCTACCAACAACTATTTATATACCCTACTTTCAAATAAGCTTTTTTGGCGATTCATCCCCACAACTAAAGTCGGGGGCTTTCTCGCCAAGGTTTTGTAACCATTCAACTGTTTTTTCTACATTAGGGAAAGGACAATTTAACATTTTCAAGATTGCCAATCCATAGTAAGTATCCTGGGCGTTTGATTCCGCTCCGGGGCAAAAAGTATAACCCCCATCACTATTCTGACCATTCAAAACATATTTTGTGACGCCTTCAACCAAAAAAGAGTCGGCAAGTCTCCACTTCCTGGTGCCCAGATTTCCCTCTTTTCCCAAAGTTAACCGCCCTACTTCACGCAACAGAGCACACACTCTTCCATCTTAAATATTGGTAGAAGCTATCAGCCCCTGCGGAATTTGAAGCAGGGACGGTTAAAGGCGAGCTTCATCGCCAAGGCTAAGTGAAGATATGAGGAACCATATAAAAAATTATCTCTTATGATGAGCGTACCTGTGCCCCTACTAAATTGGGATTGCCGCGTCAAAAGTTCCTCTAACTTTGTGGGAATTTTTTTCTGACCATGAGGAAAATGGGAATAGAGGCCAGTTGAGCTGCCACCGAGAATGTGATGAGGGCGGGAATAGAGGTATCATAGAGCATTCCCATTAGTGCGCTGCCTAAAAACCAGAATACGCCATAGCCGGTGTTGAAAATTCCATAAGCTGAGCCGCGTCTATCAATGGAAACCATACCTGCAATGGTAGCCCTCATAATGGATTCCTGTGCTCCCATGCCAACACCCCACAGGGCAACACCCAAAAGGGCGAAGTAAAAGTTACCCATGAACACTAGGGGAACACAAAATAGTGATATGACTGTGGCAGCAATGAGAATAGGCATACCCACCCTATCAAATAGTCGCCCAAAGAGAAGCGCAGCCAAAGCGTCAACCCCCATAGCTGTGGCATAGAAGATGGGAATCAAATCATCAGACACTACAGCAGCTTCTTTAAAGTGGAAGGCAACCAGAGAGAAATCAATAAATCCCGCAGCAATCAAAGCCACTGCCACAAGGTAGAGCCAGAACACTTTGGGAAACCCCTTACTCTGCAGTTTAGCCCTGTCTTCCTCGAATGTACGAGGGCGAGGATACAAAAACCGGGCCCTTGCAAGAACGCTCAGCGCAAGGATGGCTGGCACAAGTAGCACTGCAAAACTTACCTGGTAACTTCCCTCAAAATATAGAATGGCAGCCACAGTCAGGGGGCCAAGAATAGCTCCTATTTGGTCGAGTGCCTCATGCACGCCGAATCCCCAGCCTCGTCCCATCTGTGCAGTAGCATGTGAAAGCATGGCATCACGGGCAGGTGTACGTATGCCCTTTCCCATCCGCTCCATAATTATGAGGATGATTGCAATGTCCAACCGTCCCGCAAGCGCAAGGAGGGGGACTGCAAAAAGGTTCATTACATATCCCGATATTGTTACAGCCCAATATTTTCCTGTTCTATCACTAATATAACCGGAAATAAGGCGCAAGCCATACCCCACTAACTCACCTAATCCCGCAACAATACCTACAACAGTTCCACTTGCCCCTAGGATAGAGAGGTAGGGGCCTGTGATGCTGCGTGCTCCCTCATAGGTTACGTCTGCAAAGAGGCTCACCACACCTAATAGAATAACAAATTTGGTAGCTTCTTTCAAGAAATGCCTGTTACCTTTTCCTGCAAGATCCATCCATATCCCCTCCCCTCACTTTTTCAGTGCAAATAATGGCACCGGAAAACAAATAGCATAAAACGTGTTCTCAAATGTAGAAATTCGGGTGTAGAATGCAAAGTAAATAATAGTTTGTTCTTTATGTTCGCTCATGACTGATACTTCCATCCATCAATTGGGTGGGGGGTTATCAACTATACAGTGGTTTAGGGTGAACTCCATCATCTGCTTCTATACGAATGCGTATGGACTGTTATTTTGAGAGATATTTAAATAACGCGGTTGCCGCTTAGGTCTACCCAGCATAATTAGATGCTTTTAATATTTAGGAACTTTAGAAGGGTGAAAAGGGGTTTATTGTTAAAGTATTTTTATCTGTTTTGGACGCGTTCGTAAACTATTAGTGTTTCAAATCGGATATTGTACTGTTTTAGGATTCGTGTGACTTCTTCTAGGTTCTCCGTTGGAACTATGAAACATCCGTCTCCAAGTTTTCTTCCGCCTCTTTGTTGGACTATTCCCTTTAACTTTTTCCCAAATAATTTGTAGATTACCCTCATTTTTTCCTTTTGAGTTAGACTTTTGAGGCTGTAGGTTATTATAGTCATTCGTCGCAGGTTTTGAAGAAGTGCTGGGACACATAGTGGATATCTTAGGTATAGAATTAATCCATGCTCAAAAATTTCTTTTAAGAATGTTGGCTCAGTTTTTTCCCATAGTTCCTCTAGTGTTCTTGTCAGAACTTGGGTAAACAAACCCAATCTTCCAACTTTTTCATAGAGCTCTCTGCGGTTTTTCCACATAGTTTGGTCATTTTCAAAAACCACGAGTAAGTCGTAGTCTGAATACTCGTCATAATTGCCCTTCGCCCTGCTTCCAAAAAGGATTACGGCTAGTACGCCTTCAACTTGTGATATGGCATTTACAATACTATTCAGATCTGACTTTGCATTCAACCTCATTTTTTCTCTTACCATCTCCAAATTACTAGTGTAGGTGTTCAACTCAAAAAGGAGAATCCGGAATTCCCAAGAAATAAGTTGGAAAAGCCCTATTTAAAAGTCCTTCCTAGAACAAAATCGGGAAAACAACATTTCCGGTTGAGTATAGGGCATATTTCGTAACATATTTGATTGGTTTCTCTAGACCTTTTTACTCTAGATTATTAAGTTACATAAAAGAATAAAAGAGGGTTGTGGAAATGTTTTTTGGTGGACTATTGCAGTCACCTTCTGTGTAGTTGACACTCTCCGCGACTAAAGTCGGGAGATTCTTGCTTCTGGCTCATCGGGAGCCTTCGAAGCAATGGGTGTGCCATCACCCAGTTAACACGCCCTTCCCTCAAGGGAACGGCGTCTATGTTGGCACCCTCATGGGG
>CAZECW010000164.1:0-8797 GCA_964510585.1 uncultured archaeon
GCCTAACTAATATTTCTAAACTTTTATCCGTTATTGTAAATGCGTATGATAAGATTGGTTCAAATGGAATCATCATTCTTTACTCTCTTTCAACCTTGTTGGAACACGCAGATTTTCAGAAATCCTATAGTTTCATGACTGGGTTGAAAGCACTAACTGAGGAGAGAAACTGTCTAGGATTCACTGTCCTGACCAGCGGAATGCACCCTGAAATGCAAATAAACGCCTTCAAACACATAGTTAACGGAATAATCGAAATGCAGTTCAAACACGAGAATGAAACAACAACGCGAAAAATAAGAGTCATAGGACTGGGAGCAAGACTAAACCTCCTTAACTGGAAAGAATTCACCATAACGCCAGACGGAATCAAGCTAGCCAAATAAACAAGACCCAAAAAACAATCCGCCACCCAAAAACCGCACAGCTCAACAAAACCAAAAAAGGTTCCCTCACACCATTTAGGTAGATTCCTCTTTTTGGTTTATTTTTCCTCTTTCCTTCTGCTTCTACAATGTTCTCAAACACATTTTCAAAGTAGAAGGAAATTGTGCACGTGTCTATTGGGTGGACGGTTTTAGATGTGGGACTGGGGTGACGTTGTGGCGTGGGTGTTTCCTTCCTTTGGGCGATTAAGTTTTCTTTTTCGTTGCCCCTTTTAGCTGGTTTACATATTCTTTCAATGTTTTGAGCATTTCTCCCTCATCGTTATCGTGTTTCTCTTCTATGATTTTTATGATTTGGCTTCCCACTATGGCTGCGTCTGCTCCTTTTTCTACTATTGCTTTTACATGCTCGGGTTTTGATATTCCAAAGCCTACAGCTAGAGGAATTCTTCCCCGCGTAATAGGAAGTGTTTTTTCAATTAGTTTAATGGTTTGTTCTTGTATCTTCTGTCGCGCTCCCGTTACCCCATAGATTGATACAAGGTAAAGGAAGCCTGAAGTGTTCTCCACAATTTTTACTAGGCGTTCAGTAGGTGTGGATGGAGCTGCAAGAAATATGGTGTCCACCTCGTATTTTTCAGCGGTTTTCCTATATTCCCCAGCTTCTTCTATGGGTAGGTCGGGAACAATTACCCCACTGATTCCTGAGGATTCGGCTACTTCAAAAAAGCTTTTGACCCCCATCCGGTAAATGGGATTATAATATGTCAGAATTACCAGTGGAGTATTGTTTCTCTGCTTGATTTCTTCCGCTATTTCAAAAACTTTTCTGGGCGTAGTTCCAGCCTGCAAAGCCTTTGTAGTTGCAGTCTGAATTGTGGGGCCGTCAGCTATAGGGTCTGAAAAGGGGATTCCCAGCTCAACTATGTCTGCTCCTCCACGAATTAACGTGTCCGCAATGATGAGGGTGTCTTCCAGTTCCGGATAGCCGGCGGTAATGTAGGTGATTAGTCCACCTTCACTTCGAGCCCTAAGTTCAGAAAATGCTTTCTCCAGTTCCCTCACATTTCAACCCCCAAATGTTTCGCCACCACTTCTGCGTCTTTGTCTCCCCTTCCAGATAGGGTTACCACAACTATTTTGTCTCTGCCCAAATTTTTGGCCAACTTCATGGCGAATGCCAAGGCGTGGGCGGGCTCAAGCGCAGGAATGATACCTTCACTCTTTGACAGTTCAAGGAAAGCATCTATTGCCTCTTCGTCTGTTGCGGCAACATACTTTGCCCTCCCTATACTTTTGAGAAAGGAGTGTTCTGGCCCCACACCCGGATAGTCTAGGCCCGCTGAAATACTGTGAGTGGTTAGGATCTGGCCATTTCCGTCCTGTATAATGTATGTTAACATTCCATGAAAGACTCCCTCTTCTCCCCCGCAAAGCGAGGCTGCATGTTTCCCGGTCTCAATTCCCAGGCCTGCGGCTTCAACGCCATAAAGTTCTACTTGCTCATCGTCTAGGAAGGGGTGGAATGTGCCTATGGCGTTGCTTCCCCCACCCACGCAAGCCACGAGAGCGTCTGGAAGCCTTTTCTCCTTCTCCAATATTTGCTGTCTTATCTCATTTCCAATAACGCTTTGAAAATCCCTCACTATCATAGGGTAGGGGTGGGGACCCACAACGGAGCCTATCAAATAGTAGGTGTCCTGGACGTTGGTCACCCAGTCTCTTAGGGCCTCATTGATGGCGTCCTTCAATGTTTTTGAGCCGGAGTTTACGGGGTGGACTTCGGCTCCCAAAAGCTTCATTCTAAAAACGTTGAGTTTTTGCCTCTCTATGTCTTCAGAGCCCATATATATTTCCGCTTTTAGTCCCAGGGCGGCGCAGGCTATGGCTGTGGCGACACCATGTTGCCCAGCTCCGGTCTCCGCAATTATTCTCTTTTTTCCCATTCTTTTTGCAAGTAGTGCCTGCCCCAACGTATTGTTTATCTTGTGTGCTCCTCCATGAGCCAAGTCTTCACGTTTAAGATAGATTTTCGCTCCACCAATTTTTTTGGTTAGGTTTTCCGCATAGTATGTGGGGGTGGGCCTTCCAGCATATTCCGCTAAGTAATATTTTAACTGTTTCTGAAATTCCTGGTCGCGTTTGGCTTCTAGGTATGCCCTTTCAAGTTCTTCACAGGCTGGCATAAGTGTTTCGGGTACGAATTGGCCGCCGTACTTTCCAAATTTACCATTTACGGGATAGCTTTTCAATTTCCCCTTTGGTTTAGACTCCATTTGTATCTACTTCCTTAGCATTTTTCACAAATCGATAAACTTTTTCCAAGTCTTTAACTCCAGGGCTAGCCTCAACACCGCTGGAAACATCCACAGCGTAAGGCTCAACCAATGCTACTGCTTGCTTCACATTTTCCGGAGTTAGTCCTCCCGCAAGGATTAATGGTTCAGGATATATGGCTTCTCTCACCCGTCTACTCAAGTTCCAATCATGAATTCTCCCCGTACCTCCATACTTGCCTGGCACACTGGTGTCCAGAAGAACTGCGTCCAATATTTCAGCAGCTCTCACTGCGGCGTCCAATGTGTCCAGAGAACCATGTTGTGGGACTCCTACGGCCCCAATTATTCGGATGTCTGGATATCTTTCCCGCGTCTCCTGATAAATCTGGTTGGATGCGTGGATTTGTAGTGTGCTGGGGTTCAATTCCTCACAAATTTTTTCTAGGTGGTTGAGACTGCTGGCAACCGTGACTATGACTGCCTCCATAAAAACTGGTACATTTCTCATCATTTCTTTTGCTCTATCAAGGGACAGGTTTCTGGGTGACTCAGGGACATTCACAACAAATCCCACCGCGTCCGCTCCAGCATCTATGACTGCTTGGAGGTCTCTAGTTGAGGTTACTCCACAGATTTTAACGCGAACAAGTCTCAAAACGATTCCACCAACTGCATCACTTTATCTCTTATGTTTTCAGACTCCATGATGGAGGTTCCAACGAGAAACGCATGGGCACCACATTCTCTGAGGAAGCGAATATCCTCTGGCGTGTTTATGCCGCTTTCACTCACAACCACTTTTCCCTTCGGGTGGTGCTTGGCTAGAATATGCTTCGTAACTTCCAAGTTTACCATTAGTGTTTTTAGGTCGCGGTTATTTATGCCAACAAGGTCCGCTCTTGTTTTCACTGCTCTAAGAAATTCATCTTCACTGTGTGACTCCAAAAGCACCTCTAAACCAAAACTGTGAGCCTTCTCAATCATGCTTTGAACATTTCCTTCACAGTAACCCCTATCAAAGAGGGCTTGTATCAGAAGGATGGCGTCCGCCCCACTCCTATAAGCTGCTTCAATCTGAACCGGGCTCAGAACAATGTCCTTCATAAGTATTGGAACACTCACCCGGCTTCGAATTTCACCTATGAATTGGAGTTTCCCACCAAAATTTTTAGGCTCAGTGATTACAGATATGCCGACTGCTCCCCCCTCCTCTAAGTCCCTTGCAATTATCCCCGGAGGAGTATACTCTCTTAAGACCCCCTTGGATGGTGAAACAAACTTTATCTCGGAAATAATGGGTGCCCTAGCGCACCGTAAGACTGCTTCCCTTAAACTTAATCCAGCTGAAAGACGAAATTTTGGAATGTTATTGTAGTAGCCTTCTTCCACACGCTTGACTGCTTCTGCGGCTAAATGGTCTATGTAGTCAGGCATACTTATCCTCATACTCCTCAAGTATTGATAGTTTTCCGCCGGATCTCTCAATCAAATTTTTCAATTTCTGGTATGCAGCCCCACTCTCCAAGGATTCCCTTGCCAGTTCTATTCCTTCATCTATGGTTTCAGCTCTTCCGCCAACTACCATCCCCGCCGCCGAGTTTAGAAGCACCATGTTCCTTCTTGGATCCTGACGTGGAAGACGGTCGCTTAACAATCTCACAAGAAGTTTAGCGTTCTCTTCAGGAGACGCCCCGCTTATCTCTTCTGGCTTAGCTATTTTGAAACCGAATTCTTTGGGCGAAATTTCCTTTATGACCACTTCTCCGTCTCTGAGCTGAGCTACCAGTGTTTTGCCAATTATGGAGATTTCATCCAATCCATCTAAGCCGTGTACCACCATTGCTTCTTCGCATCCCAACTCTCTCAAAACTTGGGCTATGGGTTCAACCCATTCCCTACTGTAGACTCCCAGCACCTGAGCATTGGCATTTGCAGGGTTTGTTAATGGTCCGAGTATGTTGAAGACTGTGCGTATGCCTATTTCTCTTCTTGGCCCAATAGCGTGCTTCATTGCTGGGTGAAAGTTTGGAGCGAAAATGAATCCAACCCCTATTTTTTCAATGCTTTCTTCCACGGCTCTGGGTTCCATATTAAGATTGAAGCCGAGTTTCTCCAAGACGTCGCTGCTACCACTTTTGCTTGTGACTGAGCGGTTACCGTGCTTGGCGACAGGTATTCCAGCACCGGCGATAATAAAGGCCCCAGCGGTGCTCACATTAAAGGTTTTTATCCTGTCCCCTCCAGTTCCGCAGGTGTCCACCAGTCGACCATTGACCTTTGGATTAATGCGGTGGCAGAATTCCCTCATCACTGCTGCGAATGCCGATATTTCTTGGACCGTTTCACCCTTCATTCTGAGGGCGGTCAAAAAAGAGCCAATCTGAGCCTGTGTAGCGCCTCCTGACATTATTTCCTTCATTATGGCTGTTGCCTCAAAACTGTTCAGGTCAATTCCTTCAACCAGTTTTTGGATTCCCTCTTTAATCATAGTTTCACTCACCGTCCAAAAAGTTTTTAATCATTCTTTTTCCACCCCTGGTTAGGATTGATTCGGGATGAAACTGGACTCCCTCAATTGGATACTCAACGTGGCGAACCGCCATAATTTCTCCGCCATCTACTGACTCAGCAGTAATCTCCAAGCAGGACGGTATTGATTCCCGTTCTCCCACCAAAGAGTGGTAACGAGTAGCCAAAAAGGGATTCTCCATTCCCCTAAAAACGCCCCGACCATTATGTCTTATAAGGCTCGTTTTTCCATGCTTCAGGTTCTTGGCACCGGAAATCCTTCCCCCAAAAGTGGAGATAATTCCCTGGTGTCCCAAACAAACCCCCAAAGTGTTAACCCTGCAACTCAAACTTCGCAGGATTTCAGAACACACTCCAAAGTACCGCTCATCCTCAGGAGTTCCGGGGCCAGGAGAAATAATTATTCTGTCTGGAAATAGTTTTGCAGCCTTCTTCAATGTTATTTCATCGTTTCGATAAACAATTGGCTCCGCTCCCAGCTCACCCACATACTGTACCAGATTGTAAACGAAGGAGTCATAATTATCAATGATGAGAACCCTCACAGTTCACCACCCTCCGACAATTCTAATGCTCTGAGCAAAGCTCTTGCCTTGTGCTCAGTTTCAAACCACTCCTTTTCAGGCACCGAGTCAGCCACTATTCCCGCCCCAACCTGGATGAAGCACTTATCCCTGTCTGCAACCAGTGTCCTTATAGTTATGGCGAAATCCATATTACCATTGTAGGAAAAATAGCCAACAGCACCAGCATATGGACCCCTTCTTGTAGGCTCAAATTCTTCAATTAACTCCATAGCCCTCACCTTTGGGGCTCCCGAAACCGTACCAGCTGGAAAAACCGCTCTCAGAGCATCGTAGCAACTACAGTCCTCTCTAAGCTTTCCAACCACCCTAGAAACAATGTGTTGAACATGGCTATACTCGTGCACCTGCATAAATTCTGGGACGCAAACACTTCCAAAACGTGACACCCGACCCAAATCATTCCTAGCAAGATCAACAAGCATCACGTGCTCAGCGCACTCCTTCTCATCCGCCAAGAGATCCCTTGCCAAAACTCTATTTTTCTCCGGGTCTTCCACCCGGGGCCTGGTGCCAGCGATGGGAAAGGTTTCAACATTGCCCCGCTCAACCCTCACAAGCATCTCGGGACTGGAACCCACAATTTGCCTTTCCCCCATCTTTAAAAAATACATGTATGGGGAGGGGTTAATCTCACGGAGAGCCAAATAGAATCGGGTTAGGTCTCCCCTGAAATTGAAATCAAATCTTTTGGATAAAACCACCTGGAAAATGTCGCCGGAAAAAATGTACTTTTTGGCTCCCTCAACTGCTTCCTCATACTTTTCTTTTGTTATGTTAACCTTGGGACTGGTGAAAGATAAACTTCCCGGACCGTTTGGCTCTGCCAGCTCTGCCAATTCTCTGGAGCGGTCTTCTTCTCGGTAATAGTATAGGGTTAACCCTCGGATGTGGTCGAAAACCACGCCGTCGTCGTAAACTGCCATCTGGAGGTCTGGATATTTTAAGTCGTCCACCGAATGGTTGGGTAGTTTCTCCCAGTAGCGTATGGAGTCGTAGGAGATGTATCCAACGGCTCCCCCCACAAACCGTGATTTTTCAAGGTGGCTTTTGTAAGTTTTTCTCCCCAGAACTTTTTCCACAACTTTGAGGGGGTCACTGGATTTGATTTTGGTCTTCTCATCGGATTCCATGTTTTGTATTGTTGTTTGGCCATTCTTTGAGGTTATGACCTGTTTGGGTGTAAATCCTATAAATGAGAATTGGGCTAGCTTCTTTGGCCCCTCCATGGATTCAAGGAGGTATGCATACTGGTATTTTTCGTGGATTTTCAAGAAGAGTTCTGTTGGTGAGAGTTTGGTTGATAATTTTTTGATGTGGAACTGGCTAGAGGAGTGGTTCTTGTAGGTGTTCTGCGATTTGTGCCCAAAGGCTATGCCTCACTGTGCTAATCCTCCTAGAATGGTTGTCTTACAAAATCGTATGGTAAGATTTATACCCTTGTGAGCTATTTAAAACTTACGCGTACAAAAATGTACATTAAAGGCGGGAAAAAACCCTCAAACAACCCCTACAAACACTCCCAAAAAAGCTTATTTTCAGAATACTCCCCACAGATAGAGGAGCGCGGATTTAGTAGGTGAATACGTGTTTATTGAATGGTATGATAGTTGCTTTCTTTTCTTTCGTTGGTGGGGGTGTTCCAAGCAGGTTTCCTGCGGTGTTTGCAATAATTATCTCTATGATGTTTTCACCCTTCTGCACCAGATCTGTTACATCTATTCTGTGCGGTGGCCAAAGTCTCGTACCGGCCTCTTTTCCATTAATTTTGACGGTGAATACGTTCTGGAACCCCTCACATTCCAATATGAGCTTCTTTTCTAGGTATTCTTCAACTAGGTTAAATTTCTGCTTTAGTGTGATGTCGCCACTATAGTTGGGAATTTCCCTCTCTACTTCATTTTTTTCTTGGGTAATGAATTTCGGCTCATCAATTTTTCGGTCTACAACCGCAAATTTTCCCACAAGCACGACTGGCTCAATGGCGTGATTGGTTGGAACATTATCCTTGTAGTTGGGGTACCGGGTTTTAATAGTGATTTGGTTTCTTCCCCTCCTCAAATATTTCTTAACCTCCAGGAAACGGTTGCTTCGATCCCACAGGAAGCATTTTTGCGGTTCCTCCTCCACCCTGAACCCGTTTATGTAGACTTGGAATGGTTCCCCCAAATCCTCATAGACCAACTGCACCCTCTCTGGGATATGCCTCAATTCAAACTCGTTGGTCATCTGGTAATCGCTTCCAAGAGGTATGACCTCTGCGGAAAAATCGGCTCCACTCTCCTTCACCTTCTCCTCCAGTAAATCTAAAACCTCGAAGGGACAATACTCCCTCAAATCAATGCCCAGGACAGCGGCGAGTGCGGGGAGCTGCGAGTACATTTCCTCCATGGGCATGTATCTTCCAACCGTCAGTAGTTTTTCACCGTTTTTCTTTTTCCCCTGGAATTCCACACTTTCTCCGACTTTTACTCTCCAAGGATCTAAAACCATGTAGTTGGTGGGGACCTCCACGCTCCACTTTGAAATGGTTATCGGTTCAAGGAGAGGCGGAGACTCGGCGGTGAGTTCGCGTCCCTCAAATATTATCTTGGGCTCAGAAATTCTTGAGTATCCCAAAATTTTTTGGGTGTTTTCATCAATGCCCTCTATATTAACGTTTGAGTAAGTCAGGTGCCTTTTTTCTTTTCCCCTCCTCACGACGAAGTAAACGCCTTCGCAGGCTTCAAACATGTGCGGAATTATGGTTTTTCCCATTTCTCTACGGTAAACGTATACGGGTGCTATTTCTCCCGTTTCTGGAACCCATTTCTCAAGTCTACCTGTGGCGTTTAGGATAATTTCTCCCTCGATTCTTTCTTCAGACAGGTTAGCCACAAATTGACACTCTCCGCGACTAAAGTCGGGAGATTCTTGCTTCTGGCTCATCGGGAGCCTTCGAAGCAATGGGTGTGCCATCACCCAGTTAACACGCCCTTCCCTCAAAGGGAACGGCGTCTATGTTGGCACCCTCATGGGG
>CAZECW010000165.1:0-8793 GCA_964510585.1 uncultured archaeon
TGATTATCAGGGTGATCAGGAGAAAGATTATTATACCTTGGAGGAGAAGTATTTCTATCATGTTTTCCACCACGGGGGTAAGAATACCCTTCCCTCCACTATAAGGGTATCCCTACCCCCAAAACTCATTTTCAAATACTGGTGAAGGCGGTAAATTTCTTAAAGGATTCAGGGAAGTCTTCTGAGAATTTCAGGAAAGCTTTCAGAGCTTCTTCTCCCTTGGAACCCATAATTTCACCTCCCTAAAGGCTTTTTTCTTCGCCTCTGCGGCGTCCACCGGCTGCCAGCAGTCCCCCATCCACAACTAAGGTTATACCGGTAACGTAGGAGGCCTCCTCAGAAGCAAGGTAAAGTGCGGCGTAGGCGGTGTCCCAAGCCGTCCCTATTCTTCCAAGTGGTATAGATTGCCTTAAAAGGGCACGCCTCTCCTCCGTCATTATTGGGGCGACCATTGGTGTGTCAAGGAATCCCGGTGCAATACAGTTAACCCTTATCCCATACCTTGCCAAGTCGACGGCCATACATCTTGTCATGTTTATTATTGCGGCTTTTGTTGTGCCGTAGGTTAGGCTGGGGTGAGCCACAAAGCCCGCTGCGGAGGAAATGTTAATTATAGCTCCTCCACCGCCCTTGATCATTACTGGCACGGCGTGCTTTGACATGAGGAGGATGCTTTTCAAATTCGTGGCAATTACTCTGTCCCACTCCTCCTCGCTTACTTCGAGAACCCCCAGGCCGCTTGCTATGCCGACAACGTTGACGAGTACGTCCAGTTTACCGTACTTCTCCACGGCGAAGTCGACCATGCGTTTTGCATCCTCACTCTTCGTGGCATCTCCTTGAATGGCGGCAGCATTACCGCCCTCCTTACGTATCATGCTTACGGTTTCCTCAGCTGAGGATAGGTTTATGTCAGCGCACACCACCTTGGCTCCCTCCCGAGCGAAGAGGATCGAAATAGCCCTTCCGTTCCCCACACCCGGACCGATGGAGCCAGCACCAACAACCAGCGCCACCTTGCCATCAAGCCTCAAAACACACTCCCTCCAAAAACTCTTTTACAAGTTTTAACCCCCTTATAGGGGGCTTCAAGCTCGACAATATTAAATCGATTCAGTACGGTTTTTTAAGTGTTTCAATCTTATAGGCACGCTTTAAAGATAGGAACCTTTTTGATATTTAAATTTATTCAAGTTTTTGCTTGCTAAAAATACTCAGTGGAGTGGAGAAGCTCTCACCTCTACTCCAGATTTTGCTTAAAAAATGAAAAAGTTCAATAGTGTGATAGGCCGGGAACACTATTGTATTTTCATATTCCAGATTTGAGAATGAAATGCATGTTTAAACCCATTTTTCGCAGATTCTGCGAAGTTCTCTGCGGCGCTGAACTCCTCCCAGAGCAGAGGCGAACCATGTGGAGGCCTTCCAACTTGTAATTGTGAGTCTATGGATTTAGCGCGGCTCAATCTTAGAAAAGCCCGCAAACACCACCGTAGGATTCACAAATGTGCGAAAAATGGGTTTTAAAAGTAAATCTTAGTAAGTTGAGAGTCCTAGGTCAGAATCTTTAAACCAAACTCTGAAAGCCTTTCGAAATGCTTTAAATTCAAAGTATATAGAATTAGGTCTTTTGAGATTGCAATTGACGCGATCAGTAAATCTGCGTCTTCTATAGGTTCACCCCTTTCTTTTAACGTGGTGTAAAACTTGCAATAAGTCAATATGACATCGTTATCTATACCAACAATTTGAAAAATATCCTCTAGTAAGGTTTTTAATCTTCGTCTTCTCTCTTCAACTCTATAATACCTTAGGAACTCGATTAGGGAGATTGCGGAGAGGTAGCTATCTTCCAATAACTCGAGCTTTTTTGTTCTTGAGTATTCCACAAGAACGGAAGTATCAACAAGTACTCTCTCTGAACTTGAAGGACTTCCTGAAGCCTTCGGCTTCCTTTTTGAGTTCATCCCAATCGACATCCTCCACAAGCTTGTAGAATTCTTCAAACTTCTTCTTTTTCTTTAGGTAATTCCTGATTAATTCTTTAATCTCTTCCTCGGTAACGCCTTCGGGGACATCAATAACTATTTTCATCCGATTCACACTCATCATATAAATTTTCAATCCTCGTTACTGAGGAATATTTTAATTAAAATTACCGATAAGCAGTGTTTAAAGATTGCATTCCCTTTTACAAGATTTTTATCGTCTCATTTTTTTACTAATTCAATCTCCCGAAAAGAGATTGCTTTACACAATTTCTTATTTTGGAGGTTTATAAAGACTTTCAGAGGATTTCATTCGAAAAATAGTAAAAAAATTAGCTTCCATGTGTGTATTTATCTTTTTGTCCATGCGGGGGTTGGGCTCTCTGCCATTTTTTGGGCCGGGTTGAATCCACGCGGTTCCCATGTGGCCAGCAAAGCCATGATTGTCTCATAGATTCAGGTTCCTTTCCCGTTTCTGAAGATCCCGATGATTTTCCGCTGGACAACAGGTTCCTTCAACACCCTCTCGGCCCTATTGTAATACTGTTGAAAAATTTCTCTGTTTTGTAGAGGTGGGGTGGTTTAGATTGTGGATGAATGGTTGGTGTTTGAGTAAGGGCTAGGGAGAAATCTGTTTGTATAGGTCACCTGAGTTTCTTCATTGCCTGCTTTGAATTATCTTCTTTGAGTGCGTTTATTAGTTTTTCTGGAAGTTTTTCCAATTTTCTACAAATTCTTAACATGGTTTGCTGGAACAGGTATAATGGGGTATTCCCTCCCTGGTTTCACCGAGGTAGAACCCTTCGAGGTTTTTCTCTTATTTGCTTGGCAGATATTCCCCCCCATCACACTTTAGCATCATTTTTACCACAATTAGTTGTTTAGTGGTAAAATAAAATTTTTCCACCAATCATCTTCGGTGAAGTGAATTGTTTGATTTCACTATTTTTTGAGACTAATCGGGAAATTAGCTTTATTTGAGTCTCCTTCCAGAGGCGGAGGCGAGTTAATCTATGCCACCTGATAGCATATTTGGTTATTTTTATTTTTGTATTACAAATATTATAGTTGGTGATAGAATGTCGGAGATTCCGCCCAAGAGGATGATTTCAATAAGGTTGGATGAGAATCTTCATAAACAGATTCAACAGTATAGTAAAGAGAGGGGAGAGTCGAAAACAAGGGCGATGATTGAACTGATAAAGCTAGGGTTGGAAAAGTGGAGGATGGAGAAAGCTCTTGAGATGTACCGGAATAGAAAGGTTTCACTGTGGAAGGCTGCAAGCATAGCTAATGTTTCACTATGGGAGATAATAGACAAAATCAAGGAGTACGGCATCTACATTGACTACACTGAAGACGAGTTAGCGGAAGACCTTAAAGCTCTGAGTGAGAAAAAATGAAAGCTGTCAGCAACGCCTCTCCTCTAATACACTAGCGAAAATAAACAAATAAGACTTCACTTGCACTAAAGTTAAACTGTCCAATTTGGTCGAATGACGGGACGTTAAGGGAACAGAATGCTGTTAGAGTTTACACGACGCAGGAAATAATACAAATACTTAGAATTTGAGATTTTGCTCTTTCGTAACTAGAATGGCGAATTGGTGAAGAGGATGAAAAGAGGATAAAAACTGATACCCACGGAAAAATTATTTTGTCGCTTGAGTCTTCCTTTACGGCTTTTTTGAGAAATGTTTGATTTCTAGTGTTTTGTTGTAGGTTTATTTTGATTTCATTATTTTTGGTCTGAAACTCTTTTGACGCCTTTTAGCTTGTCGAAGTCTCTGTCAAATGAGTATATCTCTTTTACTTCGTTATTCATCATGATTACCTAGGCTATTGCATCATTTAACCCGACTTCATCTTCTTTAGCAGTGTTGAATTCTCTTAGACAGCCCTTCCTATTAACGTTGAAAATTTTAACGTTTTTTGCGAATAACAAAAATTCTTCGACTTTGCATCTTTTAAGGGTAGATAGCTTTCCAGTAAATTTGCTATTTCCGACAGCTGCACCACAGTGGTGCCGACCTCTTCCCCCTGACTTATTCTGCTGACAATTCTTTTCGCTACTTTTATGTCTACTTCATGGGGCTTAAGTTCCCCTCTTTGGTTTTATAAAAGCGTGGACAAAAACGCTTGCGTCAACGAACCTCAAGCAGCTCCCTCTTTAAGGATTTCCAGTTGGAGAGATCGGTTTTCACATCGACTTCCATTTTGTCAAAGAATTCTCTGAGATCAGCCAAACTGTAGGGCTTTATAGTGATGACGTCACCCTTTATTTGCATAGATACCTTCCCATCCTTGGCGTACTTTTTTTCTCCAATTTTTAGGCAACACCAATCTTCCCTGTTCATCCAATTTTTTAACTATAACCATATCTGATAACATACCAAAAAAATAAAATTGGAACTATTTAAACTTCTCCAGATTAGTTTGAGACCTTGCTTTGATTATGTGGTTTGCCTTTTTCCAGGCAGTTTAGGGTAACCTGCGCCCCTGTCCTTATAGGCTCTAAATTTGGAAAAGAAACATTATGAGGCTTTTTTTGAGAACGCCAAACAACCACACAAGCACCCAGCCACATAATCAATACAAGGTCTCGATCAGTTTGGCGCAATGTTCCTCGTTAGTGAATTTTTGTAAAAAATGGGGGGTTAATGAAAAAAATTTGTACGGGAGGGAGGTACCGTTATACCAAAAAGGTGATAAACTGTATGACGCAAAACAACAGTACCTCCCACAGATTACGGCTTCATCCCTGTCGGTTCTCTGCCCAACATCATCCTACATGGAGAATACTCGCGAGAAGAAGAAATAAGGCTTGCGGCTGAAACCCTAGTTAAGAAGCTCAGCCTCCCAACCGGAGGAGACCTGCCACCAAGACTCTACCACATACTGACAACAACCTTCGGCGCCCCAGACGACCAGTCCAACATGCTAAAAGGCCTGGAGGAATCCCCCCAGGAGGTGAGAGATACAGGAGGGGCAATACTGTTCGAAAGATTTTTTTGGCCATTTTAGTGAAGGAAAATTTTGTGATTTGTGACTGTTTTTGATGAGAAAACCGAGTTAAAGTACGCAAACAGGCCTCCAGACACGCCCACTTAGCCCCCTCAACTCAATCTTTCGAACAGCATTGGAGTTCAGGGCAGGAGATTGCGTAGGGGGAGTCCTCATCTTCCGCAGCTTTAGGGAGGGGGAAAGGTACAGAATCGAGTACAATACCCGCGGAGTCGCCACAACCCGGAAAATTAAGTTTCTCAAAATCCACAGATTCGGCAGAAGACGTATGGAACAGTACGTTGAAGCCTACTGCTACCTGAGGAAGAGGAAGCGAACCTTCAGGCTAGACCGCATAACCTTAATCACTCCCATTCACTAACGAGGAACATAGTGTCTGCGCCGCCCCACAAAAAATTTTTAAATAATTGTTACGTGTACTTTCATATACTACTGATAAAGCACGTGAGGGTGAAAATTCGAAAAATAGTTGTTCTCATCCATCTTTCTTTGAGCATCCGGATAGATCGGAAGGGAGGCGTGGCCCCCTAAAACCGTGGAGCCGCGCTCTTCTTGTAGAAACTTTAGTTTCTACTCGAAAAAATCAATAGAAAAAATATAATTGAGGAAAGAACGTGAAATGCATTATGAAAAATAAAACCCTAAGAGTGACAGTAGTTTTAACAGCCTTGCTCCTTACAGCTTTTGCGGTTGCCACAATTCAGAGCCAAAACCAACAGAACCAAAACATAGTCCCATTCATCAACCTATATCTTCAGGGCGCCTCAAGCACCAACACAGTCACTCAACCAAAATTGGATATCGGGTCGGACTACGAATTCAGCGGAGATATCTATGAAGCGATAGTTGTGACGGCGGACAACATAGTAATAGATGGAAAAGGATACTCCCTAATAGGATCCGGATCCGGTTCTGGCCCCGGCTTCACCCTAGATGGCAGGCAAAACGTAACCATAAGAAACGTTAATGTCAAAGGTTGGGATATCGGCTTTTACCTAGTTTCTAGCAGTAATAATAATCTTTCTGGTAACAATGCCACAAACAACGGCCAATACGGCTTCTACCTAGAGTCTAGCGGTAATAATACTCTTTCTGGTAACATTGCCACAGACAGCACTGAGGTCTTATATGGTTTCGGCTTCTACCTAAATTCTAGCAGTAATAATATTCTTTCTGGTAACATTGCCACAGACAACAACCATGGCTTCTGGTTAAATTCTAGCAGTAATAATAATATTCTTTCTGGTAATACTGCCGCAAACAACAGCCAAGTCGGCTTCTGGTTGAATTCTACCAGTAATAATACTCTTTCTGGCAACAATGCCACAAAGAACGACCGATGCAATTTTGTCATAGGGAGTAGCAGTAATAATACTCTTTCCGGGAACACTGCCACAAACAGCACTGCGCCCGGATTTGGTAATGGCTTCCTTCTAGTTTCTAGCAGTAATAATACTCTTTCTGGTAACACTGCCACAGACAACAACCATGGCTTCTGGTTGCTGGGCAGCAGTAATAATACTCTTTCTGGTAATACTGCCACAAACAACGGTCAAGCCTTCTACGTAGCGTCTAGCAGTACAGAGTTTAGCAGGAATAATACTTTTTCGGGTAACATTGCCACAGATAACACCTTTGGCTTCCTAATTACTTATTTAAGCGATAATAATACTTTTTCTGGTAACACTGTCGCAAACAATACCGAATATGGTTTCTTCTTGGAGCATATTTTGTACAGTAATCTTACAGGTAACACTGCCATAAACAACGGCCAATACGGCTTCTGCCTAAATTCTAGTAGTAGTAATAATATTCTTTCGGGCAACATTGCCACGAACAACAACTACGGCTTCTACCTAAATTCTAGCAGTAATAATAATATTCTCTCTGGTAATACTGCCGCAAACAACACCGAATATGGTTTCTACCTATATTCTAGTTCGTATAATAATCTTACGGGTAACACGGCAAACAGTAACGGCAACATGGGCTTCGCTCTATACTCCGGCTCGAACAACAATAATCTTACAGATAACGATGCCATAGGCAACAACAACTACGGTTTCTACCTGCATTCTAGTTCGTACAATAATCTTACGGGTAACAATGCCACAGGCAGCGCCCAAGCTGGCTTCGGCCAAGTTTCTAGTAGTAATAATACTCTTTCTGGTAACGCTGCTACAAACAACTACTATGGCTTCAGCCTATCGGGTAGCAACAATAATAACCTTACGAATAACGCTGCTACAAACAACAACTATGGCTTCTTCCTGTACACCTCCCATAATAACACTTTGCATTTTGACATAGCTATTAATTCTACAGTCCAAGCATACTACACGGGGTCAAGTACAGGTAATGATTTCACGGGAAGTGTTGAGGCGAACTATCTTCGAATAATGGTTCTGGGCGCATTTGGTGGCGCTTTACAGGGTGCGAATGTTCTGGTTGAGGTCGACGGGAATATTGTTTACGCCTCTCCAGGCTTCAATGGAAGCGATCCCACCACTGATGAAAGTGGGTTAACCCCCTGGATAATCGTTCCATATAAAACCTGCGTGGATGGAACAAACTGGGTGGAGAACACCACAAAAGTTACTGTGAAATACGCATGGTTAACTTTCACTAATAACTCCAGAACAGTTGATATGAGTAGTAGCCATACTGAAACATTCCAAGCGGAAGTGATGACGCTTCTTGGTCTTCTGTTGGCTATAGCTGGTCTGCAGGGTGGTGTTAATCCCATGGTTTACATTGTAGCTGTCGTTGCTGCAATCGGTGCGGTGGCTTCGGCTCTGTTTTACTATTTCCGATTCCGAAGGTGAAGCCTTGAATTAGACACGGTTGAGGAGCAATTGCGACCTTTGAAATAAGGCTGGTGTTTTAAGGTTTCTGCCTTTCTCTTCTCTCTTATTTTTTGTAGTTTTTATTGTTTTTTTTGTTTGCTATAAAAACATGTTTTCGTTCTTTGTCTAAGAAGCGCAGCTTATGTACGTTTTTACCGTTGTGTTCTATTTTTAGAATTAGAGATAGTATAGGGGAAGCTGGAGGCAGTGGTTTGGAATTTTGTTTTATTTTTTGTGACGATATGAAAAACTTTTGTCCAAGTTGTGTTAGTGGAGGTGTGTATCGGCAAGCCCGCCAAAAAACATGACCCGTATGAGGCCGATTATGTGACTGGGCATGGGGTTTAAGCGGCTATCCAAGTGCCCCCGGGATGAGGGCGAATAGATGCCGTAAAGGAGCCGACACACAGGAGGTAATCCTCCGTGATGTATATGGGGAAAAGAAAAAAGGAGGGGATGCAATTAACACCATTATTGATAGCTTAAGTTTGGAAGATTTGAAGGAATTCTTAAGAAGGGAGTTCAAAGAAGACCCTAAGCTAAAAATACGGCTTAAAATTTACTTCGCTGACAGGGTAGGAGGGAGAAGCATTGAGGATTATAGGAAGGAGATAAACCTGTTATGCGGGGGGACCGCTGGTGAGTACGAATTTACCAAGCATGGCGACGCAGAAGCTGACTTCACCCAAATTCAAGATTTGGCGGAACACCTTATCCAAAAGGGAAACTTGCGGGAAGCGGCGAAAATCTATCAAGCCTTATCCGAATTGACACTCTCCGCGACTAAAGCCGGGAGATTCTTGCTTCTGGCTCATCGGGAGCCTTCGAAGCAATGGGTGTGCCATCACCCAGTTAACACGCCCTTCCCTCAAGGGAACGGCGTCTATGTTGGCACCCTCATGGGGGCTGCGTCTTGTTTAGCCTCTTAAGCCCAA
>CAZECW010000166.1:0-8172 GCA_964510585.1 uncultured archaeon
AAGGTGATCCCCCTCCATAAATCCGCAGATGTCCAGAAGCCCGCCAGTCCCCCAAGAATCTTCTGGGGCTGGATTAACTCCTCAACCCCCACATAAGACAGGTAACAACCAGGAAAACTACATACCTAAGACGAGTTCTCATTCACGCTCTGCAAAAATTATATATATTCGAAGGTTTAATCGTAAAAGCG
This sequence comes from uncultured archaeon, assembly GCA_964510585.1. GTDB lineage: Archaea > Asgardarchaeota > Jordiarchaeia > Jordiarchaeales > Jordiarchaeaceae > Jordiarchaeum. The sequence goes on from CAZECW010000166.1 coordinate 192, forward strand.
TTCCTCTAGTCAGTAAACTGGTATCGATTCTTAAAGTGACCTGCGATGAGATTTACACCGGCTGAAATGGGCATTGTAAAAATTATCTGTCATAAGGATTATGAACGGGAACTAATACGTTGCTTACATGAGGTAGGAGAAGTAGAACTCATAGATGTAATGGAACAAGGGGGAACAATGGCTACAGAAATTTCTGAGGCAGAACGAACTGTTTTTAGTCTTTTAAACGAGATTCAGAGGCATGTTGATTACCTTGGATTAGAAAAATATGTCCCCTACCTTGCTAACAAAATACCAAAAAAGAAACGTTGGATGGTAGATGATAGGAAAATAGAAAAGGTATTGGAATTAGCCCAAAAAACGTTAGCCAAGGTTGAACCAAAAATCCAATCTTTAAGCCAAGAACTAATTCAGATCCAACAAGAACTAGATAAACAAAGAACCTTGCAAAAAATTGCGGAAACCTTAGAACCTCTAGAAATTAGTTTAGATCAACTGGGCCCCGGAAGATACGTTTATGCAGTGGCAGGAACAGTACTCACAATAAAATCAGGTACGCTTAAATGGCGGATAAAAGAGGTGACAGAGGGTAACTACATTTTCCGCTCAACCAGCATAGGTGAAGGAAGAGATGTTGTTTTCATTTCGTTTCTAAATCAGTATCGTGGCGTTGTTGAGCGTGTTCTTACCGCCTTTGGCTTTGAACAGTTCAGACTTCCTCCAGATGTTAAAGGCACCACGAAGGAAATTATACAAAAAACTGCCTTAAACATTAAGAAGCTGGAGGAAACTCTAAATAAACTGGAAGAGCAACGCATGGACATTATAAAAAGCTGGGGATACCAATTACTGGTCTGTAGAGAATTACTTTCCATCGAAAAAAACCGTATAGACGCAAAAAAATATTTCCGCATAACTAAATCAACTGTGGAAGTCTGGGGTTGGTTTCCACTCAATAAAGCCAAAATACTGAGTGCTGCAATTGATAGGGCTACAGACAGAACAGCCATAATTGAGATCACAAAAAACATTTCCCTAGAGGAAGAACGTCCAACAAAGATGGAAAACCCAAGAATTATAGGAGCGTACCAAAAATTAGTGAAGGCTTTTGGTATACCCAACTACCATGAAATAGACCCCACCAAATTCTTTATTCTAACTTTTCCAGTGTTCTTCGGATTAATGTTTCCAGACATTGCCCATGGAGCCATACTGGCTCTAATAGCTCTTATAATCCTCATTTGGAAATCAAGGAAACCTGTAGTAACTGGAATTATGGGCTACATAGTTGAGGGGGCAGGTTTGCTGTTTATCTGTGGAATCTTTGCGGTGATTTTCGGTTTCATTTTCGGGTCATTCTTCGGTTCACATGCTGTCTACGACCCCCTATGGTATAATCCGTTTACACAGAGCGGAAACTTTAGATTCCTAAGACTATCTGTGATAATTGGTGTAGCAGAAATTACCTTCGGATTTTCTCTACGTTTTTGTAACCTATGGAGAAATGGGAAACGAAAAATGGCAGTTTTTCAACCGTTATGCCTCATTTGGTTCTATCTAGGTGCTTTTCTCATAATATACAGCGACGAATATAGTGTAAATTTCATGAACTGGTTCTCACCCTATGGAGCAATAAGTGGTAAAATGTCGGCTCTAATAACTAAGTATTTTACTGGAGGATTAACTGCGGGCGACCTGCCTACAGTTTGGCAGATAATGACACCCTTCTGGTACACCACTTTAAGACCCCTAAAAGCTCTAGAACCCTTAGGTCTTGGAAATTACATAATGGACACACAGTTATGGCATGTCTTAGAAATTGTAGCTGAAATTCAATACTTTTTTGGAGAAAAACTACTCCTCGAAACTCTGCACACAGTGGAGGAAATAGTTATAATCCAAACAACAGCTTGGGGTCCAGTTATACACCTACCGCCTGTTCAAATACTCACCATTTTTGGCGTTTTGTTACCTGTATTTATAACACTTTTTGGAACCATAGCTGTATCCCATGACAAGACAGAGGGATTCTCAGAGCAGCTAGACTACCTGATCTCCTGTCTATCTCACACCGTCTCCTTCTCACGAATATTCGCACTAGCAGCAGTTCACGTCATTCTCTCAGTAATATTCCTAGAGTTGCCAGGACCCCCTGCACTAGCAAATGTATACGAGGTATCCCACCTAACAGGACCTCTTGCAACCCTTCTCGCAACCTTAAACCCCGCAATAAGTGGATTTCCCATACCTCGTGTGGCTACAGAGTCACTCTTGTGGGCTGCTGTAGGAACCATAGTGATACTCGGATTGGAAGGACTAATTGCTTTTATGAACACATTGCGACTTCACTGGGTAGAATTCTTCTCCAAGTTTTACCACGGCGACGGAAGAGAATTTACCCCATTCACTTCAGCGCGTCAACTCACCCAACTAGAGAAACCCTACGATGAAAAAACCCTTGAAAAAGAAGTCGCAATAAGCACCAGTGGCTCTAAAGGTAGATTCAGACACAAGAGTTCAGGCGGATAAAGAAATCAACCTTCATTTATTTCTTTTCTACTCACCCAGCTTCAAAAAATAAAATATTCAAAAACTTTTTTGGAATCTAGCGTGATGCTTTGCAAGAATTTTGAATCCTTCTTTACTCTTGGAATTTTTGGGGAATACCACCTACAGATAATTCCTTAATGATGATGCAAGTGTTGGAATTCCACTGTCCCCCCTACTTTTTCCCAAAAAGGATTTTTGAACACCTAATTATTGAAAAGCCATCTACAGGCCAAGCCAAAAACCATAAGGATATAACATAAGCATGTGGTGAGGCACCTTGATTTGGCAATCCTGAAACATATGGGAACCAAGTCTTGTAAAAAATGTTAAAAAAAGTCAACTGTAGTTATAGTAAAACATTTTGTTAGTTTGAGACCAGTATTTCTAGGGTTATGCGTCTTAAATACTTCGAAAACGCCTTCTGATATGTGGGGTTACCGCTGTTGGGTAGACTCGAGTGTATGTATTCTTTTCGAATTATCCTAACAGCCCATATACCTAAGGCGACTTCTCTGTTAGTTTTTACGAAAATTTTTTAATCTTTAAATGTTCTAAAATGAACGAGTGTGTATAATGTCTGACCTTGAAAAAGAAATTAAAAAAGCTAAGACTCTTTCCAATCTTCAGATGATCCTAGCCTACGTCATCTACTTTGTGATTTTTGCACTTATACTCATTAACATGTTTTTCATAATGAGCAGTTGGGAGGCTGCCTTAAACCTTACCCCTCCGCCAATCCCTTACCCATTACTTGTCAGCCTAGGAATAGTGCTTTTAATATCAATAATTATTCTCCAAACGGGATTCATATACCGCCTTTATAGAATAAAGAAGAGGGCAATCAAAGAAAAAGGAGAGGAGAAACGGAAATAAATAGATTCTGGCTACCTCAAAACTCTTCTAGTGATTTCTAGTTTTTCTGTGAAATATTTTGGGGTGCCTTCGAATGCATATACTCTCTACGAATTATCCCAAAAGCCAACATCTCTAATGCTCCTTTCCGGCTGTTTTTAATTTTTTATGCTAGATAATATTTTTGGGAAGGCTTTCAGTTTATTATGGTACTATAATTTTGCCTGTAGTCACACTTCACTGTTTCACCATTAAACAATAATGTTAAAAACCGAGAGAGAAACTATGATCCTTCATAAGAACAGTTAATTCAGAATGCAGCGGCAATTAAACATATAGGGGGATTTGGCAGCCAAAACAAATTATTTCCACGCCTCCAAAAATTGAATCTAGTAAATCTAAAAAATCGACTTCTATTATGTTTCGAAAAATGGTCATAAAAACTTTAGTGCATTTTTGGGATTTGGGGCAGTTTTGAGACAGGTAATGTCCTGAAAAAAAGGCCATATGTTTAAACAAAGCTTCTAGGATGTGGCTTGTTTTGGTCCGCCCCTTTTTTCCAAGCCTCTCCGCCCTTTTTTTCGGTAACATTTTCTACGCAGTGATGTCAAAAAGAGCGGAGAACAGATTCATCCCGCACAGTAGCAACACCAGATTCTTAACACAAGGAGCGGCGATTAAACATATGGAAAAAAGGGTTAGTCTTAACGGAATGACGCCCTATAAAGGCTCCTTTTGGCAAAGGGAGAAATTAAATGGGGGGAATAAAAACCACACGAAGAAATCAACTCGAAGTCAAAAATATGAAGGCTCCCTCCAGCGATTTGCAAGAACAACTTTTTACGTGCAGAAAAATTAGTGATAAATTAGCTGGACAGCCCCACTTATTACCGCTGCAAAAGTTTATATTATATTAAAGTTTTTACTGCCTCTTCAATTCCATTAATTGTTAATGGAAACATAGGAAAAATTTTGGAGATTTCCTTAATCGTCCAACCAGAATAACTTGTGGGATTCAGCCAAACTGATTTTCTGAAGTGGTCGCGCAAGCGAATGAGCCAAACGATGCCCGGCGTAGCGTCTGGATCAGAGTAGTAATAAATTGCGCCGCCCGGGTCAACAAGCTCAGAGGGATGCATATATGCATCCCCCACTATTATGAGTTTATAGTCCCTATCGTACTTGTGCATTAAATCCGCCGTAGGAAACTTTGTGGATTCCCTCAAAAGCATGTTTCTATAAACAAATTGGTAGATGCAGTTGTGAAAATAAAAGTACTGAAAGTCCTTAAAGAACTTCAAGGAGTAAGCCGCCGAAAAAAGCTGGTTAACCAGGTGAGCGTAGGGTTCCATGGAGCCGCCCGCATCCATCAAGAGAAGCACCTTCACCCGATTTCTTCTCTCCGGTCGAAAGATAAGTTCTAGCTCCCCTGCATTCTTACAAGTCTCATCAATGGTTTCCTCAAGATCCAACTCCTCTGGTGCCCCCATACGTTTAAGCACCCGCAGCTTTTTGAGAGCCATCTGTATCTGGCGAATATCCAGAGTCATATCATGTCTATAGTTCTGGTACCGGCGTTCCATAGCGTACTTCATGGCCATACCTCCCCCTCTCCGGTCCGCGAGACTAATTCCCGTGGGATGCGTACCTCGAACCCCGAAGGGAGATGTGCCCCCTGTACCAATCCATTTGTCTCCGCCGTCATGTCGCTCCTTCTGCTCCCTGAGGCGTTCCTCAAATAGGTGTCGGAGCTCCTCCAAGTCCAAACATTTAAGTAACTCTAATTCCTCGGGCAGCAGGTATTTATGGTTAAGCGGGTTTTCCAGCCAACTCAGAAACTGTTCATCAATGGTTAACATTTTATCTATGTCTTTGAAGAACTCCGCGAAACACTGGTCAAAAGCATCAAAGTGACACTCATTCTTCACAAGTAGAGCCCTGGTCAAAAAATAAAAGTCATCAAAACTACAGTTGTGGAGTCCCAGCGAGAGAGCCTTCATATAAGTGAGCCACTCAGTAATGGTGACAGGAATCTTATGCTGCCTTAAAAGGTAAAAAAAGTCTATTAGCAACTAGTAATATCTCCTACCCAGCGTTTCATAACCCTTGGAGCTCGTCTCACCATAAGCTTTCTGGCGCTCCACACGGATGACTTCCATAAGGTCCTGCTCCTTTTTAACCAAAGTGCCCAGAAAGGGAATATCCTCAGCCAATCTCTCCTCAGATATTCCAAAACGCAGAAGTACACCAATCCAATCAATAAGCTCCGAAGTTGAAGGCTTCTTCTTCAAAGTATTGATAGAACGTAGCTCGTAAAACTTGTCCAAAACCTGATTAATGAACTTCTCCTCCAGATTGGGATAGTGAACATCCACTATTCTCCTCATCAACTCCCTATCTGGAAACTCAATGTAGTGAAACACGCACCGCCGCAGAAAAGCGTCCGGCAACTCCTTCTCATTATTACTAGTAATAATCACGATGGGCCTAGTTTTGGCCTTAATCTCCCTGCCGGTCTCAATAATCTTAAAAGACATCTCATCCAGCTCATTCAATAAATCATTGGGAAACTCAATATCCGCCTTGTCGATCTCGTCAATAAGCAGAACCACCTGTTCATCAGAAGCGAACGCCTGACCCAGTTCTCCCAACCGTATATAGTTCTCAATGTTTGAAACATCTTTATCCCCGAAGCGGGCATCATTCAACCGCTGAACAGTATCATACACGTAAAGGCCATCCTTCGCTTTGCTCGTGGATTTTATGTTCCAAACAATCAACTTCTTGTTCAAAGCCTTCGCAATGCTCATTGCCAGAAGAGTTTTACCCGTACCCGGCTCACCGCGAACCAGCAGGGGACGCCCCAGAGCAATGGCCGCGTTAACAATATTCGCCAATTCCTCCGACGCAATATAATCGTCGGAACCCTGATACCTTTTAACTGTACCACTCATTTTCCCGACCAGCAACGAAAATCATCAAACTATAATGAGGGATAAAAACTGAAAACTGCTTTAAATCTTTTCTCCACCAAAAAATAAAAAAGATAGCCCCAACCTACATACCGTAGTCCCCACAATCCAAATTCAGTTCCATGCACATATCACACTAGAAGATAACTAAGAGATAACCCTGGTCTATTTTTTGAGGAATTGGCGTATTCGTTTAATCCACTTCCGTTCCTTGGAACAGATAGGTGCTCACCAGAAGCATTGCCGCAGTGAATCCTATAAGAATCAGAAAGTCGATTGTGAGAGGCATTGTTCCCCCAATTCCCACTAGTGTGGTTCTAAGAGCGTCCACTCCATAAGTCAACGGGTCTAGGTATGCAATGCTCTGAACCCAACTGGGAAATGAACTCAGAGGGAATAGTGCGCCAGACAGGAAGAAAAGCGGAAACACTATGAAATTCATTATCAGCATGAAGCCCTGAAAATCGGTCATCTTTGCAGCGAAAGCCACGCCAAGCCCCACGAAGCCCATGGATATGAGCATCATAAATACCACAGACAGGCTAAGACCCGCCGGGCCACTAATATTAACTCCCATTGGAATTGAAATTCCCAAAATTAAGAGGCCCTGCATTATGGCAGTAGTCACCCCGCCCAGCGTTCTTCCCATAGCTATCGAAAGCCTGCTCACCGGCGCCACCATAACTTCCTTCAAGAAACCGAACTCCCTGTCAAAAAGAATACTCATCCCAGCAACCATAGAGGCGAAAAGCAGGATCATACCAATAATACCAGGACTCAGAAAAGAAAGATAATTCAAACCAAACTTCTGCGCCAACACACCAGCCAAATACTGCGCCCCATAATATGCGACATACTCGTTAAAACCCCAAAAAGAACGCAAAACTTCCTCCAAATAATTCGCTATAAACGCAGAGGAGGGAATACCAGGAATCTGAAAACTCTGGAAACCCATCCCCATAAAAGCCAAAAAGAATGCGGGCATAGCAACCATTCCAACAACCCTACTCCAAGACCTGAAGAACTTCTTCATCTCACGCAACCACATAACATACACAGCCTGCAACTCCAAAGTCCTCTTCACCACTCATCACCCCAAAATACACTTTAACCAAACCTTTCTCAACACTAACTTTTTCTACGCATACTCCTAACCCGCTCCCTCATCAAAGCCCTATTTCCTCCATCCTCATCCCTAATGCTTCTTCCAGTGTACTGGAGAAAAACATCCTCCAAGGTGGGCTCCCTGAGACTCACCGACCTAATCCGCGTCCCCGCCCTCTGAGCCAAATTAACAAGCTCCGGTATTCTGGTTTCACCCTGCCGCACATTAAGATCAATTATCCCATCATGTTCACTTATCTTCTTAACCCACTCCAAACCCTTCAACTGTTCAAAAAACCTTTCCTTACAAAACCTTGGCGAGAAAGCCCCCGACTTTAGTCGTGGGGATGAATCGCCAGAAAGGACTTTTTCGGGCTTAGCGTGATTAGATGGGTTCTGCGTGGAGGATTCTTGGACGGATAAAATACTTTCTCTCTTGTTTAAGGTGACAGAATGCAGCAATCATTCCCTTAACGCGACCCAGCACCGTCACCGTCCTAAAG
>CAZECW010000167.1:0-17520 GCA_964510585.1 uncultured archaeon
CCTTTCTATTATTTGGCAAAAAATGTGTTCAAATCTTATAAAAATAGTTATCCTCAAATATTTGTAAAATTTTATGGAAGTAGACCAATTTTTGGAAGGGTTCCTCCAGAGACTATTTGAGTTTTTCTTACAGTTGGAATCGGTGAAATTATATATTTAAATTGCCTAATTTCTCAGTAGGGTGGAATAGAATTATGCAGGCCGATGTAAAAATGGAAGTTTTGAGGGTGCCTGAAGAGCTGGTTTGGGCCCTTAACCTTGAGGGAGGCTCCCTCCACATAAAAGGATCTCCGGGTACGGGTAAAACTACCCTGGCTTTAGAGCTGGCTAGAGCCTTTCCTCATCGTGAGAGCCTATATGTTTCAACACACCTCTCCCCCGAGAAAATTTATAAGTTCTACCCCTGGATTGAGGGAAGCATACCCCAAAACAATATTGTAACAGCCAAAAAAACTGTACTGGAAAACCCGAAAACCAGTGATGAACAATCCTCAGAACACGTAGCTAAGCCCGATTTTATGGAAGAGGTTTACTCCAAAATAGTTGGGGGCCAAAATAGAATTTTAATTATAGACAGCATAGACGCTTTAAAATTAAATCTGAACTTATCACTGGGCGACCTCAGCTTGGAAAACAATTTGCTGGAAATGGGGGAGAAAACTGGCACAAGCTTCATTATGGTCTCCGAAACAGATTCTGAGTGCAAACTAGACTCCTTAGTGGACGGAGTAGCGACACTCAGGAAAAGGCTCCTTGAAGACCGCATCCTAAGAGAAATCTCGATAGAGAAAATGAGGGGAGCGGAAATCAAGCATCCCATCTATCTCTTCACCTTAGCCGGTGGAAGATTCACATACTTCAAAAACTCCTATCACAGCATACCCCCAAAAGAAATAAAAACAAAAAAAGAAGTCGAAGCAGACACTATCCCCACAACAATTCCCGAATTGGACGAAGTGCTCAATGGCGGCCTAAAAAGAAGCAGCCTCAACATAATGGAGATAAGCCAAGGAATAGGCCTTGAACACATAGAAACCCTCACCCCATTCTATGTCAGCGGTCTAAGCCGCGGGATTCCCTCAATACTGGTTCCCTCAAGAAGCTTCTCCCTCATAGACATAAAAACTCTAAAAAAGGCCATAATAGAAAACCCCGCCCTATTTGATAACTTCAAAAAACTAGTCCATGTCTTCCAATATGCAAAGTTCAGTGTAGACGTTAGCGTAGAGAAACCCGAAAACGTCCACTACTTGGAAGGAAGAGACTATAGGGATGACATAGATCAAATAAGGGGAGTAGCACAGGAACTATTAAGAAACACTGGAAAGAAAATGTTCTTCGTGGGAATAAGCAGCGACGTTGTAAGTTACAGCTACGGACAGCAGAACTTCTTTAAAGTCCTCAGCCTCTGGGTCAACCAATTAAAACCCTTAGGAGCAGTGATAGGAGTCTTCTACTACTCCCAAAAAGAACAACAGGTGCTCACCCAATTCACAGACATCTACCTCAAATTCGACAAAATAGACGGAACCCTAGTACTCTACGGAAAAATACCCAAAACACAAATCTACGCCATAACCCTAGACTACACCCAAAAAACACCCACCATACTAACACCCATCCAATAAAAACCAACTCGACCCACACGTTTCCATTAAGTCCGCTCATACATAAATTTCCCCAATTTGAACCCCCAAACCAGTCCAAAAATAGACGCTAAAAAAATATTCCTAAAAAACCAGTATTTGGCACGCATCTCCACTCTTCTTTTAGGCGAAACTTCCGTCTCCCCAAATGTACCAATCTCACAAACATTTAGCACAAGTTATAGTGCATTTCTATCAAAATCTCCAATAAGGGCTTTGGCACACCGGCTTCTATCTTTTCCCAAAGATTTAAGGTAAACAGCACTCAAAAATATCAATCTCTACCTTCTGTAGGGTGCAAGGACTAAGATTCCATGCTTCTCAGCTTCTTCGTCAGCACTAGGATGAACAAGATAACCAAACATGAAGGCCACAACATCCATTTCAGCATAAGCCTTCCTCACCGCTCTAAGCGTCTTAGCAAAGGCTGCAACCTCCCTCCTCTGAATCCTAGACTTACACTCTCCCGCTAAGATAACATCTTTGCCGTCGGCTCTACGCCCCTTTCCAAAAAGGTTGACCTGAAACTCCTTTCCATCCCCACTCACATAGGTAGGCCTAAATTCTTCCTCCACAACGATATCCATGTGTCGTTCAAACCACCCTGGAATCATAACTCTAGCAACATCCTCAAGCCCAAACCCAATCGTGTCACTTAGACCACCAACCTGAGAAGCCAAAGTAGCCAAAGTCTCCTCGGTTCTGCGTTGAGCCTCAGCAAGCTGTTCCACAACTGCTTCAAGTCTCTCTAGGCGCTCCTCGGTTCTGCGTTGAACCTCGGTAAGCTGTTCCACTCTTTGTTCTGTTCTGTGTTGTGCTTCTGCGAGTTTGTCTACTGTTGCTGTTAGTTTGTCGAATTCTTCTCTCGTTACTCTTATATCTTTTACTTTGTCATCTACTACTTTTACTATGAAGTCGTACAGTTCTGGTGTTATTGAAGGCATTTTCTCACCATTTTTCTCCATTTAATATTTACCGTTTAGAATTTTAAGTGTTCCTTTTTTTGGAGTAATTTTCCATATTACCATTTTTACTCTTTAGGGTTGAGGTTAAAAATTATTGGGGATTCACAAGACAACGATACACCATAAAAAGTTTTTTACGCCCCGTCTTGTTGCATAATTTTATTTTTTCAATTTTTTATAGGGTTATTGCGTTGAGTCCCTTAGTTTTATTCCAGTTGTAGAAGAAAATGAAACGCTTCAGGGAGAGAGCGTCAGGTTCGGTTTTTTCGGTTAGTTTTTTGTACCTCTTTAGGAAAAAGTTCTCTGTGTTTTTTGGAAAGACGAATGCCATGCCTGAAGTTATGTTGAAATCTTTAAATGGTAAAAGCCTGGTGAATATCAGTAGGCCTGGGTCAGCTGTTCTACTAAAATTGATGTCCAAGAGTTTTATGTCTTTTTTATCGTTCAAAAGGTCATATAAAATCACCGTGTTTTCCGACGGCAAGACAGAGACAATTTTGAATAGAGATGTGTAAGATGAAAGTAGAGAGTCTAGAAGCTCTTTTTCCAAATCGTTTTTCCATCCAAACTTCTCCCTGTAAATCTGGACGGCGTTCTTTGTACCAGACTTGTACTCGTTAAGCGCAAAATCCATCAAAACATTCATGTCCTCCTCCCTATGAAATACAAAAACACCCTGTCTCAAAATGCCAAGCAACGTTCCTGATTCATTTAACGCCCTCTCACTAAGAGCACGCCTCATTATTTTGTCGCATAATCTTTGTCCTACTTCCCTATACCTTTTATAATCCCTTATCAGAGCCATAAAAAATAATCCCCTAACGATTTCACTAAAAGCACATCTACCCCCATTATTTATTCCTTTTGGTAGCTTGGACGTAATTAAGTCCCCCCGCACTTCTCCTCGCTTTTTTGGCTTATTTGTATATTTTTCGTTGAGGTTTGCTAGGACTTTGCTGAATGCCAAGTTGAGATCTCCCCTATTTTTAATTGGGGCGTCCCATTTAATTCTCGCAGCTTGCTGAAGGGTTGGAATAATTCCTTCTCAAATTCTTTTTTTCCTTTTTCTTATTCGTCTTCCCCCCTCTCCAGTGATTTCGAGCTCTTTTTTCTAAGCGTGAGCAAATTGTGAACCACAGTGTGTTGAACAATCTGTTTCCTCACTTCCCTATTTTCAATCTCTTTAAACCTGCTGTTGACTTGAATTTCATAACCCCCTTCAATTTCAATTTTGATTCTGCCCTTCTCTTCACATACAGCAATAGGGCCTCAACATCAATATCCACACTTAGAGGATTTATTGTGAGCTACCTTACCCCTAAAGGGTTTTTGGCTCCCTGCTTCAATGATGAGGCTTGCTGGTACTTCTACCAGTAGAGGCTTCATCTCGACAGGCGAATCAGGGATACCCCATCCCTTCATGAAGTGAACACATGTCTGGGACGATATATGTCCCCTTTTGTATGGAGATATCATTATAAACCTAATGTTCGCTCTCATCCCGCCAATAAATGGTGTGGGATTTCCCGCTCACAATGTTGACATTCTCCTCAGCTAAAGCTTGGAGATTCCTGCACACAGCTTTTTTCACTGCTATGGAATATATATGTGGCAGCATTTGTCCGTTTCACCGTTTGGATGCTATTTGCAGGGGCTGTGCCACCGTTGGTGGCTTCTTTTGGAGAATTTTTCCAAAAAACAAGCCCTATTTGCTTGAGCGCTAATCTTCCCAGTTTCGGATGGGGGGGCTTATTTCGGCCTTTTTAGAAGGCCATCCACATCAAAACCCTTTATCCAAAATTCTTATTTTAACCCTTCCACAATTCATCCCGAGGCTAAAACCATAGGCTTGTCAAGTATTATGTAAAGAAGCTCTATTTGAGGACTCCTCTTGTTGTATGGGGGAAAAGTAGGGTAGGTTGAAAAACTACACACTTAAAGGCAACTTGAAGTCCATCCGAAGATGTTCTCTTGCAGTTTGCACGAAAAATTCTTCGTATTTTTGGTTGGTGGAGATTGGTTCGAGTTTGCCTCATTTTTGGGCTCTACGTGGGAGAAGATTCTTGAATGCATTTTCTTTGGTGGATAAAAGAAGCCGCGTCTCCTCCTCATAAACTAAGTGCCATTGACTTGTGGAGGAGAATGTCAAAGAATAAAACCAACCAAAGAGGGGAGTTGGTTTCTATCAGTGTAGGAATGTTGGGTTCTGCTCCTCATTTCGGGGTTCTAAATTGAGGAAGCCTTTTTACTAAGCGCCGATTTTGGATGCGAAATCGAACAATTCCATGTCGCCGAATTTTTTCCTCAACGATAGATTCAAAAGGAGGAGGAAAATAACTAGAAAATGAGGGCTAAGAATGAATTTGTGTAGGGAAGATGTTGAACTATTCTACAAGTTGTATCACCCTTTACTAATCTATGTTAACAGGAAGTTTAATATCGCAAGTGGTGTAGAGTCCATAAAAGATTTCAGAGACTTGGAGGAAATAGTTGCAGTTAGAGATAAGCTGTTTGAGAATCCCAAGTTAATTGACTCATTTGTTAGGGAGAATCCATACAGATTTTCAAAAGAAGAGTTGAACATAATTCTTGACTGGAAAAACTTTGTTAAAGATGAATTTGTTGTTTACCGCTATTTGGAGAAATACACCATTTTTCTTGACACAGGTGAGCCACCCAAGGCTTACGGGGTTCTTGGACTTAAATCTCCCCTTAAAGATATTCTTGGGCCCCATCTGCCAATAATGACCAAAGCAGTCCTCCTCCCCTTCAAAGGCAAAATTATATACGACAGTCTCCTCGTACCATACAATGTAATTTTTGGCCCCGGCATGCGCCGCAGCTTTAACGAGGCATACCAAGAAGCTAAACATAGGTTCGGCATCATCACCTCACTCCCCTTCTCAGCCAAAGAGGAGAGAAGCGACATTGAAAAACTGAAATTCTATCTAAAAAGTGAAAGCAACCGCGAGAAGTACTGGGAAGAAATAGAAGAGCTAATCAGTAAGAACCAAAACCTCCTAAAAATCTACTACCAAGAAATGGGCAAAATACAAGCCAGAACAATTGGAAAAAGGCTACGCGAAATCGGCATCGCTCAAGGATGGTTCGCTATACTCGAAAACGAAATCATTGCCAGCGGAATAACAAGGGAGGAAACTGAGAGAAACGCCCACCGCATAGTCCCACCAGAAAAAAAGGATTTCGTCTACATATTCCAACTAAAAGAGAAAAAATAATAACCGCCAAGCCTCACCAAAATTCTGAGCACGAGAGAAAAGTAATTAACCAGAATAACGTGGTGTTACCCAAATAAACGCGGTTAATACAAAAAAGAGCAGGAGAACAGTGTCCAAATAGAGGCTTCCAAACACTTAAAACTAACCAGAAGAAAAGAACATACACAAAAAGAATCACCCCACCGCCAAAGAGAGTGAAACGACCAACCAAAGAATAAATCGTCCAATATGATAAAACCTTCAGAGAAGAAGGGCTGAAAAATTGATAGTACTGCACGCAATTTGGCATACCATTGATGCCGGCAAACTCCACATATGGGCGGAATCTTCCCACAAAGCAATAGACTCGCTAAAAGGCGAAGGGACTCAAATCAAAAGGGGAAAAAATCAGCAGCATCCCTTCACACTCTCCAGCGACCAGCTTGTTGAAGCAATAGGTGGACTGTCCGGAAGCTTAATCGCTGAAAGAACCAGTAGCGAAAACCTAACAATTTTCTTACCATCCACACCAAAGGCACCTCTGCCCTCTCCAGAGCTAATTTTGGGAGAAAAATACGCTTATGAAAAAGCAACCAAACTAGCACCATGGAAGATAAACACAGTGGCTCTCGACCCAAATCTCACCTTAGACTTCCTCCTGTCGCTACCCACCCGTCCCCCTCATGGAGTAGCCTTCGGCAGTTCACTACGTTTCTGGACAGAAGTGGCAAAATTCTCACTTGAAATTCTCCTCAGCCAGAACTTCGCACCCACAATACAGGAGACTCAACATAGCGGAGCCACCGTTTTCAAAGCCGCCTGGGAAGTGAAGTTTACAGAAGAAGACTTTGAAAAAATGAACCTGCTGTCAAAAGCGATGCCCCCAATCTGCCGGGCGTGTGGAGAGAACAAAACATCTTGGGACATCATATTAGATTTTCTAAATCAAACTGTCGACTCTTTTGTGCGGGGAAGCCTTTCTTCATCAACACTCCTTTCACCCACCAAGCGCTCCCGAGAAGTCTCATTACCGGAACAGTGGTTGCGGGCTCTCTCCTCAGAAGACCCAACGCTCGATTTTCCTGTAGAAAAGCTGAGAGTCTTCTCCAAGGAGATACAATCTTGGCTTGGTAAAAGTCGACTTGTGGATCCTAATGCTCCATTTCGCACATGTTTTAAGCTTGAGCCTCCCGGAGAAGACGGTGAAAAAGATTCGGATTGGAGAGTAAGTTTCCATCTACAAGCCCGAGACGATCCAAGTCTTCTTGTTCCCGCGGATAAGGTTTGGAGGGAACGTACAAAAGTTCTCACATTTCTCAAACGCAGATTTGAAAACCCTCAGGAGCGCCTCCTCACAGACTTGGGGATGGCCTCACGCCTCTTCCCCATGATTGAAGAAAGCCTCAAAACAGCTCACCCAATGGAGCTGAGACTGAGCAGTGAACAGGCCTACACATTTCTACGCCAGTACGCCCCACTTTTGAAGCAGAGTGGATTTGGAGTACTTCTACCATCCTGGTGGCAAAAGCCGGCAGCTCGCCTAGGAGTTAAATTAACGCTGAAAAAAGCATCGGATCCCAAAATAGGTTCAGGAATTCTAGGCATGGAATCCATTTTATCCTACGATTGGAAGATTTCACTGGGTGGCGAAACACTCTCACTCAAAGAGTTCGAGGAATTAGTCAACCTAAAGGTTCCACTAGTTAGGGTGCGTGGACAATGGGTCGAGTTGCGTCCTGAGGAAGTAGAAAAGGCCATCAAGTATTTCAAGGGAAGGCGGGGCAGCGGTGAAATGACACTGGGAGAAGCGCTGCGCATCGGTCTGGGGCAGGAAGAGTCTGAAGTAGGCCTACCAGTAGTCGAAATAGAAGGCGATGGGTGGCTTAAAGACTTTCTAGATAAACTCTCCAACCCAACTAAACTCTCCACGATTAAAACTCCCATGACCTTTAGGGGAGAACTCCGACCCTACCAGCTCAGGGGGGTTTCATGGCTTGCCTTTCTCAAACAGTTCGGTCTTGGAGCGTGCCTGGCAGATGACATGGGTCTAGGCAAAACAATACAAGTTATAGCCCTCCTGCTACACGAGAACAATGGCGAGCCGGATAGGTCTAAACGTGGCCCCACACTTATCATCTGTCCCATGTCTATAGTGGGCAACTGGTACAGGGAAATTCAACGCTTTGCGCCCTCCCTTAAGGTTATGGTTCACCACGGTCTGGACAGACTCTCTGGCCAAGACTTTGAAAAGGAAGCCAAGAAACACCATGTTGTTATTACCACCTATTCTCTAGCACATCGTGACGAGGAAACTCTTTCCAGAATCGAGTGGGAGTGCATTGTTCTGGATGAGGCGCAGAACATTAAAAACAATGCGGCGAAACAGACGCAGGCAATAAAAAGGCTCAAAGCTAAACACAAAATTGCTCTTACAGGCACACCAGTTGAGAACCGACTATCCGAACTCTGGTCCATTATGGACTTTCTCAACAAGGGATACTTGGGAACAGTGAAGGATTTCCACACAAAGTATGCTCTACCCATAGAGAAGTACCGCGACCCAAATCGGGCGGAGGCGCTTAAACGGTTGGTTCAACCTTTCATTCTCCGCAGGTTAAAAACTGATAAGACAATCATTAAAGACCTTCCGGAAAAGATGGAGATGAAGGTGCTCTGTAACCTCACTCGGGAACAGGCTACACTTTACGAGGCTGTGGTTGAGGATATGATGGAAAAAATAGAAAATTCGGAGGGAATAAAGCGTAAGGGACTGGTTCTGTCCACATTAATGAAGCTCAAACAGGTATGCAACCATCCTGCGCAGTTCCTCCACGATGGCAGTAAGTTGCCTGGCCGCTCGGGAAAACTTGCACGTTTAGAAGAGATGCTTGAGGAAGCCTTGGCTGAAGGAGACAAATCACTGATTTTCACCCAATTCGCAGAGATGGGAGCCATGCTCCACAATCATCTCCAAGAAACACTGGACTGCGAAACACTTTTTCTACACGGCGGCACACCCAAAAGGCAGCGTGAAATTATGATTCAAAGGTTCCAAGACGAAAAACGCGGCCCTCCTATTTTCATCCTCTCAATTAAGGCTGGTGGATTGGGACTCAACCTAACCGCCGCTAACCGTGTCTTCCACTTTGACAGGTGGTGGAACCCCGCAGTGGAAAACCAGGCAACTGACAGAGCCTTCCGTATAGGACAAACGAGAAATGTACAAGTCCACAAATTTGTTTGTGCGGGAACCTTGGAGGAACGCATAGACCAAATGATTGAGCAGAAAAAAGAGCTAGCCAACCTAATAGTTGGCACTGGCGAAAGCTGGCTTACAGAACTTTCAACTGAACAGCTCAGAGAGTTATTCGCACTTAACCGCGAAATGGTGGGAGAATAAAAATGGGTCGAAGAAGATATTATTCACCTTACTATGACGGCTACTTTTATGATTATTATCAGTCCTCACCGATACCTGTTGAGAATGGTATAAAAGCTAAAAGCCAGCGGGGCGACATTGGCGAAACCTGGTGGTCTAAGCGCTGGGTTAGAGTTCTTGAATCCTTCGGAATAGGTTCAAGGCTTGAACGTGGCCGTAACTATGCCCGTAGAGGGCAGGTAATTTCCATAGACGTTAAGCCCGGCATTGTTAAAGCTAAGGTTCAAGGTTCACGGCCCAAACCCTACAATGTGACAATCAAACTGCAACCAATATCGGATCAAGACTGGGAAAAAGTGGCAAACGCCATGGCTTCACAGGCAGTATTCGCAGCCAAGCTACTTTCTGGCGAGATGCCAAAAAACATAGAGGAAGCATTCCAGGAAGTTAAAGTGTCACTTTTCCCAACATCACACGGCGAACTCGATACAGATTGTTCATGCCCCGATACAGCCAACCCGTGCAAACACATTGCAGCCGTCTATTATTTGTTGGCAGAACGTTTTGATGAAGATCCTTTTCTAATATTCAAACTGAGGGGACGAACAAAAGAGGAAATCATGGAGACCCTCAGAAAAAAGCGTGTAGAAGCATTATCCCAAGAACACATCCCTGAAACAAAAACTGTTCTAGTGGAAAATGACGCAACTCCATCACTCGAAGAATATCTGGACACCTTCTGGCAGGCAGGAGAAAACCTGGATACCTTCACCGTGAATCTCACAACAAAAAGAACTGTGGAAAAAGGAATCCTAAAAAGGCTTGGAGATGCTCCCTTTACAGTAGAAGGACACAATATCACCCATATTTTATCAAAGGCCTACGACTTGGTACGTGCAAATGCTTTGAAAAAAGCTTTGATTGAAACACGCGAAACGGATTGACAATCCCCTCGACAGAAGTCTGAGACCTTCCCGCCAAAGATCCTCATATTTCTCTGGTTGAAAGAGAGTCACAGTTAACCGAGTGTCACCTTCTTTGGTTTCGTTTAGTTCACGTCCTGCCCCCCATATTGAAGCCTGTTTTGAGTCTATTCTTCAGGGTAAAAACGCCGAAAAAAAGGCACCTACGGGAGGAAAATAAAATCCAAAAAAATTAAAGGGAACCCACCCCATACTCGCGAAGGGGAAAGACTGAAAGGTACCAATTGAGACATACAACCACATATGGCACCAGAAAAAACCCAAAATGTGATGGGATAAAAACTTTTAAAAAATGGTGCCCATATTTAATAAAAAGGAATGAGTAATTGTCGAATTTTTTTGACTGGTTCATTTATGGTGGGTAAATTTGGCTGAATTTGAGGGTGAATGTTCAGAGTGGCTTAATGAGTGTTTGAAGGTGTTTCCAGAACTGGGAAAAAAATACGTTGCAATCGCTAGGTACTATCGGCTTCCTAAAAAAATGTTAAGCAGAATCAGAATAAATAAGCTAAACATGGACATCGACGTCGAAGCCCTACTACTACATGGAGAGAGCAAGCCAGAATCCAGAATAGTACTAAGAGGGTTCTGCGAAATTCAAATCAACAATAGGCTAAAAGAGATTGAAAATAAAGAAGTGAGGAAGCAGATTGTCCAACACACCATGATTCACAACCTGCTATACGCAGAGAGAAAAGACCTTGAAACCACGGGAAAAAAGAAGGGAGCGAAGCAAAAAAAGAAAGACGAAGAAGAATTCGATGAAGAAGTATTCCAACGCTTCAACAAACTACGAGAACTAAATGGGCTCCCCCCAATCAAAAAAAGAGAAGACCTCGACCTAGCATTCGCCAAAATCCTAACAAAACTAGATGAAACAATCGCTCAAAAAACAAAAACCACCAAAAAGCCAAAAGCAAAGAATTAATCCCAGAAATATCCACAAAACAAAAATGAAGCACAAATATAAAAAGGCCAAAAGAGCCAGACAAAAAACACAATATGTTTAGTAAAAACTCCGTGAGCATCGGTTTATTGCTGGATGATGCGGTTTTGACTCGTCTCCGCATCCTGTTACTCATAATTTCCACATAATGCTGTTAAAAAAGAGGATGGGAAATCGGGTGTTTCCAATCTGTCACCACAACGAGCTCGCACATCTAGGAGTTTATATTAAACATATGGAAAAACAAAACAAAACAAAATAAAAGAGATAGGGAAAGAAACACATCCGTGCAGAATTAGAGGCAAAATTTAAAAAAATTATGGGCAAGAAAAGCCAAGCTTCGGAAGTGTCAAAAATTATGAGAGCGAATAAGATTAGAAAATCGGTTAAGGTTGGCGTCCTACTCCTAATGGTTGGCCTCACCCTAATCCTGTTATCCTCCGCCCTAAACAATTACCTTGCCTTTGAGATACGCCCAATCAGCGGAGAGCAGGCCTGGGCTCGGGGCGAATGGGTTCTTGTCCCCCCAAAAGGCTACTTTATAAAAGTCATTGCCGCCGATGCGGGCGACACTGTAGGTGGCTCATACCAAGCCTCAGAACGCTTCCACGTATTCCTATTCGACGATGAAAACTTCATAAAATTTGTATGCGGAGCACCCAACTATACACCCATATCCTCCACACTCTGGTCAACCGCAGCCTGCTACTATGGAGCCACACTAAGAGACGGCCACTTTTTCGTCGTCATCCACAATCCCACAGATCGCATTGCCCTACTTTACTCCTGCTGCCACTTCTACGACACCGAGTCCCTACCCTTCCCCAAAACTGGAAGCTTTATTCCCCCACTCCTACTAGTGCTGGGAGCACTGTTTTCAATTGTCGGATTAGTACTCCTGATCTGGAAAAAGTTTTATCAAAAACCCCGATTTTCCTGAAGTTATGTTTTGCCTAAATCGTCTATTTTTCTCTGTTAGACTCTTCTTAACTTTGGGAGGGTTAACGACATTTATTGGTAATCCCTGCACACAGATTGAAGGTGGGTCTTAAGGGGCAAATAGTGCTTCCAAAGATGGTGAGAGACAAACTTGGTATTAAGCCCCGTAGCTACGTGATAGTGGATCTCACCTAGTTCTAAATATGTTTTCCTCTTTTCCCTCTTCTTGAGGGCGAATATCAATTCTCTAGTGAAATGGAGGTCACTCATCATAGGGTGCTGTGGGAAATCCTTTGAAGCCTTCTTTCGCATAACCTCTTTTTCCTCTAAGGGTATCATTTCTTTTCACCCCTATTACAAAATAATTTATTCCTTCCACCGATGCCACGGCTAAATGTAGAGCCTCTTCGGGAATACTCAGATATTTGAGGTATTCTCTGGACAAAGCCTCAGCATCCAAACTTACTGACAAAACTTGGAGCGGACTAACCAATCTAGCCAGTCCATCTCTCAATTCGCCATTAGGCGCGGCTCCAATTTCTGCTAACACTAGTTCCGATATAAAAGCCTCATAGTTTGGCAATATTTGCCAAAAAACCTAGAGGTCAACTCCTTCCTCCTCCGGTTCTCGAATCAAAGCATCGAGAAAGAAGTATCAAGATACATCGTTGCTTTTCGAGATATAACCTTATCACTCTAACGATTTACCTCTTCCACCCCCACACCCTTTTCAACCTTATTTAAATCCTGCGCTTATCCTAGTTAGTTCCACAACACTTGAGCTTCTTCTGACATGCTTTATGTTTTCAATCCCCCTTCTCTACAAAACTTACAGGAACAAATTTTATATCCGCAATCCCGTCTTGACTTTCAATCCTCGTTGCTAAGGAACTCTTTTTGCAAGTAAATGATACGTTTATGTTCCTTCAGAACAATCGAAGTCTTTCAATCCTCGTTGCTGAGGAACTGCTTTTGCAGGGCTGCTGAAGGTTTCCATGTCGGAGGCTAAGGTTAACTTTCAATCATCGCTACTAGAAACTCTTTTATGGACACAAAATAAAAAGGAGGAAAGAACTATGAAAATTTTGATTCCTACTAATAGAGCGGACAGTGATTCTTTGGAAATTCACTACTCAAAACACTTATCACAGAGGTTGAAAATAAGAAAAATTCCTCGGGATCTACCCAAAACCGTGCTTCTGAGAGCTGAAAAAAGATTCACAGTTACAAGAACCGGACACAGAATCGCGGTCAAGAAGATAAATTATAGGGGAAAAGAAAGATTTATCATGGTTGCCTTTGATTTCAGATAAAGGAATCACGATAATAACTTGCCACCCTATCGAAGAAAAACAGGTATCTAATCGAGTAAAATCTGGAAGGTGGTTGCATGAAAGAGAAGAGAATCCCCCGAGTACTCTACGATGAGGAAAGCGACATACTCTACGTGGTAATCGCTGAAGGAGAGGAGGAAGGCTTCATAGAACTCGCCCCAGGCATTAATCTAGAAATAGGCGAAAAGGGCAAAATAATAGGATTAGAAATAATCAACGCCAAAAAACTCATGGAAAAGAAAACAACAAAAATACTAAAACAACCATAAAACCCAAAAACTCAACTCAACCCCCAGCAAAACCCCACCACAAAAGAACCAATTACACAAAAAGGGCACATCCCTAATCCCATCAGCAAAATGGAAAAAACCTTTAGCCCCCATTACCGCCTTTACAAGCTGATATAGTGAAATTCGGCGCAATGTAATGTGTATGTATTTTTTGTTTATGGGAATGGTATGTCTTGTGCGCGAAGGATACCCATTCTCGACTTGAGAAAATTTAACACCTCCCCCTGAAAATAGAAGGCATAGACCCTGCCACCATTAACCGAAAGCACGAGAAGAACCCTTGAACTTGTTTTTCTCACGTCAGTGTACCTCACCTCCAAAAGCTGTAGAGGGTGTATGGAAACTCTAGGCCGCCTAGTGATGTTAGAAGTGCTGAGGGGGGGTGGCGTCCTCAACTTTTAGAAGGGCAAAATCCTGGGAATCACCAGAGTAACACCAAACGAACTCTTTGGGCAAAAATCCTTCTTTAAAAAAGGGGGTCGCATTGAAGTAGGAAAAGGTTTGTAATGCTTTAATCCTTGGTTTCCAATTTATGGTTATAAAAAGGCTTAATAATTCCTTATTTTATATCATTTTTGGTGAATGGTTTGGACGATTTGGAGTTTTCTATTCTGTTCTACTTGATGGAGGGCACAAGGAGTATTAGAACGTTACACTCACTGGTGGGTGCTCCCATATCTACAATGTATCGCAAGATAGGGGAATTAGAGGAGAGAGGCTGGGTAAACGTGAGAGATGGGGAGGTGAGTCTCTCAGAAAAGGCTGTTTTACTTCTGAACCAGAAGTTCGAAGTTGCAGTCGGCGTTATACATGTAGAACACCAGATGTTAAACAGGACACTTTTAAAGGCATACCAATTTGAAGGTTGGGAGAATCAAATCAAAAGTGTAATAGAAATATCAGAATCCAAAGGTTTAGACTACGCAGTGGCTTCAGAAACAGCAGCCTACCTCTATACCCGTTACCAAACCCCATCTTCATGCGTTATGTACATCCGCGAAAAAGACAAAAAAGTTTGGACCCAACTACTTAGAGAAAAAGGCTATAGGGAAGCCATTGAGGGAGAATTAGCTGATGTGGTTTTGCTACCTGTCCGCTCCCTTCCCCAAACTGTTAATGTGAATGGAGTGTGGTGCGTTTCACCAAAGCGTGTATTCCTCGAGGGACTCTCTCAAATGGGGCGGGGGCTTCTTGACTCTCTGGCCATTTCCAAGACCCTGGGAGAAAAAATATTTTTAACTGTTCCGGAGGAGCTCACTGATGTCATTGCTTGACGACTTTCTCGTATCCTGCCAGGAATCAAACGCTAAATATGCTCTGGTCGGTGCCTGGGCCCTAATTCAAATAACACGGTACCGAACAACACATGACGTTGATGCGGCCGTGTCAAAAAAGGATCTCTGGAAACTCAAAGAAAAACTTGAGGAAAAAGGCTACTTCTACATTCATAATCCCCGCTTAGAGAAACACGAGTTCAAACATTCAGAAAAGGGAGACATCGACATCTACACAGAAAACATTGGAGGAATACCCGTGGAGCAATTAATAGAACGAGCCACCCCAATAAACTTCGAGGGACGAAACATAACATGCATATCGCCAGAAGACCTCATACTAGTAAAATTGGCTGCAGGAAGAGAAAGAGACATGGCAGACATCGCAATAATCCTATACCACATTGTAGAAAAACTTGATTGGAACTATCTAAACGAAGAAGCCAAAAAACTAAACATCAAACTAAGAGATAGACTAACAAACAGTATACAAAGACTACCAATAAACATCGTCAATCCCCCCAAGGCAAAGAAACACCTAACAGAGAAAATAAACGAACTAACCAAAACATAAACAAGAGAACAAAAAAGAGGGAAGAAATTAAGTTGAGAAAGCCGCAAGTCTCAAACTCCCGGTAAAGCAACCACTAAATGTAGATCTTCTCGTTGATTTTTTCCTTTTTGCTGCCCTGAAACTATTCCTTTTCCCCTCTTTTGATGAAAAGGTGTTATAAATAACCCATTTTCGAGACGTCTTAATAAAAATTAAAGAGAAAATCTATGAGAACGTATTGACAGGTAGTGTGGTATACTATTTTTTAATTATTTCTAGGAAGGCTTCAACTCTCGTGGTGAGTTGCCCGATATCTTCTTCACTGTAGTCTGTTTCGACGGTTAGCATTGGTATGTTAATTCGTTTTAGGGCTCTCTCAACTTTACGGGCTTCAATATTGTAGTCGTGGCATGTTTGCAATGAGTAGTGTATTACTCCATCTACTTTGAAATCCTTCGCAAGTTGAATGATGTCATTAATTCTTCCATTGTTAGGCGTAAAACAGGCGCAGTGAATATTCAGGCAAGCATCAACAATTGACTTCAGCAATCCATCTAAATCGTTGGCAGAGCTATCCACCTTTCCCATATTGAGAAATCTTGTACCTACGCAGGATTCCTCAACAACTATTACCGCTCCACTGTTTTCCACGATGTTGTGCAGCTTCCAGTTCGGTATAGCCATAGGGCACCCCGAAACCATAATTCTTGGAGCATCCGCATCAACTACACCCACACCCTTCCTAACCCTTTCCTCCAACTCTTCCACAAGCTCACTGGTTTTCCTAATAAATCGTTGAATCTCATCGTTGATTGAAATTTGGTTGATAAGCAATGCATCCTTACCACTTATCGGTGGAGGCACCGCCTTTCTAGTATTATTAAGTCTCTCAAGCACCTCTCTTTTCGCATTCACCATCTCAATTGCATTTTTCAAACTTTCAACAGTAATCCTGTTCCCAGTCAGCTCCTCAAGTTTAGACGCAAGTTGCTTCAACTCTTTCAGAAACATTTCTCTAGACTGTATGGTTTCTGGTTTCTGTGGCAACTCAACAGTATAAGTAGAACAAATGTTACCCAACAATTCATAGACCTTCTTTTTACCATCACACGTTGTTTCCCCTACCAAAAGATCAGAGGATTGAAAATATGGGCAGACCCTAGAAAGCTTAAACCCAAAGGAAGACTTTATCAGAGGGCAAATATTTCTGGGCAGAAACTGTTCAGCAATTGGAACTGTGAAATTTGAACCGCCACAAAGGCCAACAAACACAGCGCCCGAAGCCAGCACCAATTCTTGGGGAAGATACAAGCAAAAGGCTCCAACCACCTTTCCTCCCTGAGCCTTAAAATCGTATAGTTCCTTTATTCTCAACTTGTGCAATTCAGAGATTATATAGTCATAGTACTCCATTGCCTTGGGTCTATTCTTCTGGGTGAGAAACACTCTCTGATAAGCGTTGGGAAGCCTTGTGAGAATCAGTTCATGCTTCTCAACATCCATATCCAACTCTTGCCAAATCTTCCTATAAACCTCCATAATTACAACCTCTTTTTGACCACTCACAATAAATATTAAAAATATTAATAGTAGATATTAAAAAAAATAATATAAAGTTTTTCCCAAAAAACAGCCAAAAGAGCCAAAAACGAAATAAAAAAAATAACACCACACCAATTTAACCCCCACCTCCAAACTAAAAAACCACAACACGCAAACATCCCAAACAAAGTTATTAGACTATGAAGTCCTCAGCTACCCATCATTTTAGCTCCCCCTTTATCACTAGAACATAACTCCAAAAATGATAGACAATAGGGGCCACAAGTGTCTCCAACTACGGTTCTGGTATCAAATACGGTTGGTAAGGTTAATGTGTGGATCATACCATTCTCTAACACATGTACATATACATCGAGAACAGTATGATCCACAGTTCTGAATTGGTTCCTCTGATATTTGAGCTTTCCCTCCGCCTACGCCCCCTTCCCGT
>CAZECW010000168.1:0-20486 GCA_964510585.1 uncultured archaeon
TCCAGAAATGGTTAATAAAGAAAAATCTCCTAAACAAGAAACATGATTAAGGGAAAGGGGAGAATATGAAAAACAAAAAATACAAAATAGCAGTTTTCAAGCCCATAGGATACGTTGAATCAATTATTGATTCTGAACACAAGTACGAACCCAAAGAAGTGCTAGCAAAAATCATATTAGAAAAAGACCTAGAAGAGACACTGGACGGAATCGAAGACTTTACACACATAATAGTAATTTACTGGACACATCAACTTGCAGGCATACCATTTCCCAAAAAAGTACACCCAAAACGCGACCCAAACCTGCCCGTCAGAGGAGTGTTAAGTACAAGATCCCCAATCCGACCAAACTGTATAGGACTAGCAGTAGTAAAACTGGAAAAAAGGAAAAACAATGTCCTAGAAGTCAGAGGCTTAGATGCTTTTAATGGAACACCAATACTGGACATAAAACCATACATCAAAAATTTAGACTGTGTACCAGAAGCTAAGGCTCCACCATTCATTGAAAAGGAAAAGAATTATTTAACACGATAATAATTCACACCAGAACTACAGGGAATGCATAGAACCCTCCCATTTTTAACTACAGTCTTTGTTTCCATAGTCATTTCTCCACACCCCTCGCATCTCACAGATTTCCTAATCTCTGCCATCTGCGGCTCCACCATATCAACAATGCTTATTTTAAAAACTTCATCGTCAGGTAAATCCGCAAATCTTTTAGCAATCTTAGAAAATTTAGCCATCTTTAATTCCGGATGTTGTTCACGCATGGCCTCCTCTAAATCCGCATTTCCAATCTTCTCAAAACTTTCGGGTTTAAACACTAGCCTAAGAGCAATTTTTCTGGACCTAAGGTAAAAAGTGGCTGCCATCTTTCCATAATCCCTAAACGACAGGTTACCTTTACCAAAAGTCACACCTACAACAACTTGCAAACCGTCCACTGAACAGTTGTCATTCTCAACAACCGCATAGAGCTCCTCATCTGAAGCCCGACTAACACCCAAAAGATTCAGAGCAGCAACACCCATCCTAACACCAATAAGCAGCCCGGGACAAATATGTCCATGAAACTTCACAGCCTCTTCAACTAAGCCCCAAAAATCAGCCACAAAATCAACCTCCCTAAAGAATTATTCCCATAAAAAATATGGCGCCAAATTAATAAAATATTAGAGGAAACACGTCTCCTATTTTGGATTCGAAGATCCTCAAACCCAGCAATGCTAGGATTGCCGTCCTTACTACTATCGGAGCTAGTTGAGGATCCCAAAGGATGGAGGTAGATAAAGGAGACGCGTTCCCACACAAATTATGTTTTCCGATTTAAAAACCCTTTTGCTTCTGAACATATTCTGAAACCCTATGAGCTGCAGTAGCCCCTTGGCTGACCGCAACTACTAGAAGCTGCAAATCGGTTGTCACATCGCCCACAGCATAAACACCTTCGATATTAGTCCTTTGATCCCTATCAACCTTTATAAATCCCCTCTCATCAATCTCAACACCCAGCTTACGGTAAATTTCCGTGTTAGGGGTCATACCCACTGCAAGAACCACCATATCCACCACCAGTTCAAAATCCTCATCTTCATCCAAGTCATGCAAAACTACCTTCTCCACAGTATCGGTTCCCTCGATTTTCACCAGCTCCGTCTTTGACAAAAGCTTAATCCTATCTGACCGCTTAACCGCCTTAACGTTCTTGTCAAAACCCACAAGATCCTTCTCCTTATAGGCAAAGGTAATCTTATCCGCAATATTCTCCAAAGCCAAAGCTGACTCTAAAGCTTGCTCTCCATTACCATAAACCAGCACCCGCTTACCCATAAACTTCTCGGGATAAGACACATAATAGTAAACGCCCTTATCGCCCTTAGTGAAATCAGCTTCGCCAGGAATACCACAAGCTAGAGGGAGAGTGCCCGTAGCAATAATCACCGCTCTTGCGCGATACTCACCCATAGAAGTCTTAACCACCTTCTCTGGAGAGACCTCATTCACAAACTCGTTTTTCATCTCTACACCCAATTCATGTGCCTGCTTCAACAGATTAGTAACAAAATCTCTGCCCAAGGTGTTGTCAGGCAACCCCGGAAAATTGAGAATCTTCTTGTTGGGATAAATTGTTGATAAAACGCCACCCCAAGATTTACCCTCAAAAACCGCCACACTCAAACCCCTAGCAGCGGTCTGAATAGCTGCAGTAAGCCCAGCAGGCCCACCTCCAACAACAATCACATCATAATCAAAAGCACCCTCAACCCTCGCCTGAACACCAACCTCGCCTTTTTCCTTACGGGACAAATAATCCTTGATAGCAGCATGCAAAGCATCAGCAGCCAAATTACTACAATGCATCTTAATAGGGGGCAAACCCTCCAACTCATCCGCCACATCTTTGCGAGTAATCTTCAAAGCCTCCTCCAAAGTTAAACCCTTAGCCATCTCAGTAATAATACTACTAGTAGCAATAGCCGAACCGCAACCATAAGTTTTGAACTTTATATCCTCAAGACGCCCATCTTTTGAAACTTTTATAGTCATTTTCATCATGTCACCGCATAGGGGATTCCCCACTGTTCCTTCTCCGTCTGGGTTTTCTATTTCTCCGACATTTTTTGGATTTTTGAAGTGTTCTTTTACCTTTTCACTATATTGTGTAGGTTTCAATGGCCATTCCTCCCATTTCTTATCTCTTTTTTATTTATAATTATCTTAATTTTGAACTTTTCTTATTTTCACATATTAACTTGTGTTTACAATTGTTAATCTACAATTAGAAACACCAATTAATTGCCTATAAATGTTATTGTATCAGCTTCACAACACCTCTTTTTCTAGAATCCCTCATATTTATGACTATTATAAATAAAGGAATTAAGGTTCGTTCTTTTAGATTTAATTTTAATTAGGGTAAGGATTTTTTTAACACCATATTTTTCCGAGGGGGTTCGTGTTTTTTGGGAAGGAGGAGATGACAAAAATCGCCTTTTGGGAGGCTGTGGGGGAAGTTAATAATTTAAGGGAGTAAAAGAGTCACTAAATGATGAGTTAGGGATCCCACTTGTTTCTGAAGCAACTCTTTATGTGTAACGTCTGTAGAAGCTATGAACAAACTTGATGTTTTAGTGTCAGGTTTGAATATTTTTAGATGAGGTTTAGTATTTGGCCAATGTTTTTTATGTCTGTGCTTAAATGTACTGCCTTTATGCCGGGGCATCCTTTCATAACGCTTCTGATGTTTAGTTCTTGGTCGTCAACGAAAATTATTTCAGGATAGTTTATCTGGATTCCTTCTTTTTCTTCGAGTAGTTTAACTATTGTTTTTATGTTTCTGTTTTTGCCTTTGTGATTAACTTGGGGATAGATGAAGTAGTCTGCGATTTTGAAGAGTCTGAGACACTCCAAAACTAGGTTGGGTTCAGGGTCGTTTAGGCTGGCTATTGACATTAGGATGCCTTTTTCTTTTAGAGTTTTGAGGAGTTCTCGGACTTCTGGGAAGAGCTTGACCTTTGCGTCTTGGGAGTCTCTGATTTCGTTGGTCTCAACTAATCTTAGTGGGGGTTTAAGGAAGGATGTAAAGGTCACACTGACACTCCAAAGGGTTTCGTCCACATCGAAAACAATTAATTTAATTGGCAAAGGGGTTTAACTCCGGTAGGCGCATATCCATTAGCGTTATCAGAGGATTAAAGCTTAAACCGCATAAAAAAATTTTTGTGTATTTTTGGTTCTTAAAATTTTGATATTTGGGATTCACTCGGTCTCTTCTTTTGTTGCCACACTTTTTAACTGAAAAATTGTTTTTGATTCATTAGTTTAAAGGGTTTTAGGATTTGGAACGGGTCTAGATAGTTTTATTAGGAGACTCAACTATAAATTAAGGCATTAGAAAAAGGGAGTGATGCCATTTGAAGGGGTCAACTGTCCTCTTGATGATTTTGGGGATTTCGATTCTGCTGATTGGTGGTGGACTTTTTGTTACGCTGCCCAATCAAACATTTTTCACCAATAACTATCCAGCACAGAACGCCCCCTTTGGAATTTTGGCCTTCGGCTATTCTTTTGGAGAATATTTCTTCATTTATATGACTCCGGCGTCGCAGGCGATGCAGTTTATTTTCTACCCTCTCACTACGCTCAACTACTTTGGGGGATTCCTTACATCCAATAATGCTGTGAATATCAAGGTATTTGGACTTTTAGATCTTAACACACCCTTGATTCAGATTAGTAATACGCATCTGGCAACCTACTTTTCCGAACTTTACACAAAACCATCGGCGCTTGGAGGCGTAATACTAAATATTGAGAATCCAAGTGGCGCACCAGCGATTGTGATTGGACAAAGCAGACAGTTCGCGGTGAGCCTGAAGTGGAATCCCATGATACTTATGAGCCTTTCACTTTTGGCGCTAGGCGTCTTCGTCGCACTAGTAGGTGTAGTGGGTGAGAAGACAGAATTTGAGCCACTTCAAAGTATACCCTCCACCGCGGGAGAAACTATCACCACAGGATTGAGAATCTGGAAGAAAATATTCGCTTCGACTGTACTTCCCTATGGGCTCATATTCTCCATTTATGAGTTGATTGTTCTTCTTGGCAACAATTATTCCCTTATGCGTCTCTACTCCACTAGCTCAGCGGCGTTCACAGAAGCTTACGCAGTTCTGTACGGCGTTATGTTTATTGGCTACTTCTTTATTGTGCTGGCAACGGGCATAGTCATAAAGGCTACCTCAGACATGATTGAGGGTAAAAAGCCGAGCCTAACTCAGAACTTTAAACATGTTCTAAGGCGCTTATGGAAAATGTATATTGCTTACCTTGTTTACAGCTTGATTGTTGGAGTCGGGTTCCTCCTGCTTATAATTCCTGGGATCTGGTTGGCAATAATTTTCTCTTTAGTACTACCTGCCATAGTGGTTGCAGATAACGGGCCAATGGAATCTTTCGGAACTAGTAAGAGCCTCACCGAAAATGATAAATTGAGAACCCTCGGAGTTCTCCTCGCATCAGGCCTAATCGCTCTCATAGCGTCAATTCCAGCCCTTCTGGTATACAATCTCTTCTATCCGATGACCTTATCAGCTGGCTCCATTTTCAGTGAGCCAATAACCAGCCAATTCATAGCCTTTAACCTGCCCTATGCGTTCGCCTGTGTAATTTTAATGATTATAGGCGCAACAACAGGCATAATTTCCCCGATAATCTTAACAACTTGGTTCTATGCCCTAGGAGGCTCACCCGGATTAACCCAGAGACCCTACACGGTAAAGCCGGGTGAGGAAGAAATAGTCTGCCCCAACTGCAAGAGAACAATTCCCAAATCAAAGTTCTGCCCTTACTGCGGCAAAAGCACATAATTTAGCTTCTATCTCAATAGTTAACACTTTTAATTTTTATAGCAATACACCATTCACGCCTTTTCTATTTTTTCATCTATGATTCACAAGTGGCGAACACTAACCTTCACCGAAAAATTAGAGTTTCTAAATCTCTGCAGGAGAAATAGTAGAAATCGGAAAAAATTCACGAAGGGTTAAACGTTTGTGTCCCGCGTTTACTATGTTGGAGTGGTAACTGTCGGGGTATGGAACGCGAGAAAAAATTTTTGGAATCGAGTTCTCCCTTCAATTTCACAATTTTGTTATAACTAAAATTTGTTTGGATTAAGGTCTGCACGCTATGAATGTGGGCTAAAAAAAGAGGTTATTATTTTTTGGTTTCGGACCTTTATTGTTCCTCTTTGGGTGTTAGGGGAGAGAGTTTTCTGAGTCTCTCTATTACTTGTGGCAGGGCTTCGAGTAAGTAGTCCACGTCTTCTTCGCTGTTGTATTTGCCCAATGTGAGTTCCAGTGAGCCGTGTGCTTCTTCTTTTAGCAGCCCCGTGGCTATAAGTACATGTGAGGGCTCAAGTCTTTTTGCGGCGCAAGCAGAGCCAGTTGATACAGCTATTCCCCTCATGTTTAGACCTAGTAATATTGCTTCTCCCTCAACATAGTCGAATCTGAAATGAGCATTGTTTGGTAGTCTCAGAGTAGGGTGCCCGTT
This sequence comes from uncultured archaeon, assembly GCA_964510585.1. GTDB lineage: Archaea > Asgardarchaeota > Jordiarchaeia > Jordiarchaeales > Jordiarchaeaceae > Jordiarchaeum. The sequence continues at coordinate 6,066 of CAZECW010000168.1, forward strand.
AAGATAGGAATGGTCAATAGTATCCAGCACAGTGCTTATGATTCTGTCTCTCATCTTTTGTATTCTAGCACTGTCACCATCCATCTCTTTTTTGGCTATCTCCGCTGCTTTTCCCATACCTACAATGCCTGGCACGTTCTCGGTTCCAGATCTTAGACCTCTCTCTTGTCCTCCTCCCTGTATTATGGGCTCTATCATAGTTCCAGATTTTATGTAAAGTGCTCCCACTCCCCGTGGACCATAGATGTCATTTGAGGATAGTGTTAGCAAGTCTATTCCGTCTTTTTGCACATCTATGGGTATCTGTCCCTCAGCTGCTACGGCGTCCACATGGAGGAGCACATTATGGTCGTGAGCTATTTTCGATATTTCTTTTATGGGTTCTATGGTTCCTATCTCGTTGTTAGCATAGTTTATTGATATGAGTAGAGTTTCGGGCTTAATTTGTCTCTCCAACTTATCGAGGTTCACTAATCCATACTTGTCAACGCCAACACTACTCGTTTTGAACCCAAATTTTTCAAGATATTTAGCTATGTTTATGATGGATATATGCTCTATAGCGGATATTATTAAGTGGTTTCCTTTGTTCTGATTTCTAAAGCATACCCCTTTTAAGGCTAGATTGTTGGATTCTGTTGCACCTGAAGTGAAGACAATTTCTTTGGGATCCTTGGCGCCTATAAGGTCAGCAACCTTTTTTCGAGCATCCTCCACGGCTTCAACTGGTAAGTCACCAAGAAGATGTAAAGAAGAGGGATTACCAAAAATTTCCCTATGGTAGGGATTCATTGCCTCCAGCACTCTAGAATCCACCGGTTTACCAGAAACATAATCCATGTAGACAAGACGAAAACGCCCCTCCTGTTTCAGCGAACCCAGATCAGGTACTTCACAAAAATCATCTTTTCCTTTCAACAATTAACACCTTCAAAAACTTTTATTCTGTGCATGCGTCAGCTTTACCCAGCATACAGACCCCATTCACATCAACTATTAAGCCTTTTTCTTCCCCTTAAAGAGTACTAGGATTATGAGTACGCCGAGAGCTTACGCATAACAGTTTTAATTCACTAGCTCCTTTAAAAAATGGAAGAATTTCCAATTTTTATCTTTTTTTATTTTTCTGCCTCTCCAAACATATTTTACATTCTTCAAGAAATAATGTTTATTCAAACATAGTGAAAAACATTTGTTAAATTTTTAATTAAACAACCTACCCACAGATTTTATTCACTATTACTTTTTCCAACACTGGCTATTAGATATTCAATTTATTTTAGCTTTTTCACCAGAAAGCGAAGTGTTCTTCCACTCTTTTCTAATTTTAAAATTTGGTTTCCGGTTCTTTTAGCCCATCGAGTTATGTCTTCCTCTGCAGCTGGATCGTCAGCCAGAATCTCCAAGACCTGGCCAACTTCTAGCTTTTCGATCTCTTCTTTAGTTCGGAATATGGGCTCTGGACAGTAGAGTCCAATTGCGTCTAATGTACGGTCTGCCTTAACCTCCTCTTGGCCCTTCTTTTCTTTGGAGCTCGACATATTTAAAATTCCTCCTAACCATTAATTAGTTGTCAATTCTTCATCCGTTCTCTTCTCTTTTGTAAAGTTTTTACAAGCGTCATAAGCTTTTCTTAAAGCAGCGTAGGCAGCATATATCAATAAACCAAACAATTTATTCTACTTCCCTTTAAATATAGTTTTTAACAATTGTTAATTTCTTTTCGATTTTAGGAATAAGTAAAGCCTTATAAATATTTCCCGAACGCAGCTATAAGCAGCGGATTACTACCCCCCGCATAAAGCTCAATTAACACTTCATTAAGCCGCAGAACAGGCTACACAACCAATAGTAGGTCATAGAGATTCAGGTAAAAACTCGCCGAAAAGCAGCCCAAGGCCGAAAAGCATAGCTATCGCATCGCTTCATAGAGTTAGCTTATCGCTCCTTAGATAATTTTTTAGGGTTTTTTGATACAGTTTAACTGTGGTTTTGAATGCGATACTCAATTTTTAAGGATCGGGAACATGCCGGCAAGGAGCTCGGAAAACGGTTAGCCGAAAAATATCGGAACAAAGACGCTATAGTGCTAGCCATACCGAGGGGGGGCGTCCCTGTAGGCGTCTATGTAGCTCTTGAACTCAATGCGGAGCTAGATTTGATAGTCACTCGTAAAATTCAGATTCCCTGGAATCCAGAAGCAGGGTTTGGTGCGGTAACTGTAGACGGTACGATTGTACTGAATGAACCTCTTGTGGCGCGCCTCGGTTTGGAAAAAGGGGAAATTGAGGAACTAGCAGAAGGTGTTCGGAGAGAGATAGAGCGAAGAATAAAGGAATTTAGAGGGGATAAGCCACCCCCAAATGTAAGGAATCGCACCGTCATAGTTGTGGATGACGGATTGGCATCAGGCTACACCATGATTGCTGCAGTTAAATCAATCAGAAAAGATGAACCGGAAAAAATAGTGGTAGCGGTACCAGTATCTCCAAGAAGCTCTCTCGCAAGAGTGGAAAAATTTGCAGACGAAATAGTTTGCCTCATTGTTAGCGAAGCATACATGTTCGCGGTTGCAGACTATTATGAAAACTGGTACGACTTAACAGACGAAGACTTGAAAAAGTACATGAGAGAATACAATGAGAAAAAGAGCAGATGAGACGCAATTCCTAATAGAATCCCGAGGTATGGTATAAATTTCATCCAGTTGTGATGCGAAAAAAGGAGTTTATGAGGGATGTAACTGAGATTTGTTTCCCAATTTCACTGTTCCTTATGGAGAAGCCCAAGCTTTTTCATGGTAAGCTTCAACTTTTCAAGTTGCTCTGTGTTTATTTGCGGCAGTGGACTTCTAACCACCGTGCATATTTTTCTACCATAGAGCATCATTGCATTTTTTATTAGGGAAGGCCCACATTCCACTGGAGCTACTAGTAGTAATTCTAAAAGTTTAGTGGCTTCAGGCATATACGCCTTCGCCTTTTCCATATTTCCAGAGTTATATAGTCTGAAGACCTCGCATAGGGGTTTGGGTTCAATGTTGGAAGTTCCAAAGATTGCCCCCTTTGCTCCCGCTTCCAATGATGCTTGTAAAGTTAGCTCGCTTCCAGGCATTACTATAAAGTCCTCGGGAACAAGCTCCAAAACTCTTTTGGTATGATTAGCGTCTATAACAGTGTCCTTCAAACCTACAACGTTATCAATTTCAGCCAACTTGGCAATAGTTTCAGGACTTATATCGAACCTAGTTACCATTGGGAAATTATAAACGAAAACCGGTATATTTACTTCCTCTGCCAGTTTCTTATAATAATTGTAAACCATTTCCTCAGTTAGGGGAAAATAGGGAACTAAAACAGACATTACAGCGTCGGCACCCAGTTTTTCCGCCTCACGGGAAAGCCTTATGGAAACCCTTGTGCTAAAATGGCTTGTTCCCGCAATAACGGGAACCCTACCAGCAACCTGATCCACCACTATCTTAACAGTTTTGTTTCGCTCCTCCTCAGATAAATAGGCAAACTCACCCATACTACCCAGACAAAAAATGCCGTGAACACCCTTCTCCAGCAAAAAATTTACATGTTCACGCATAGCAGTTTCGTCCAACCTCTGCTCCGCATCAAAAAGAGTCACCATAGCAGGTATAACACCCTGTACTTTTTTAATACAGCTCAACCTCCACAACAAGTATTTAATTTAACTAAAAGAGGACTTCATTTATTAATTTATTTTCAAGAACCAAAAAAATGTGAAAAAGTAGAAGAAGCGGGAAAAGTTTCCCCTAATAAAAAAGGGTTAAGCTATGCTTAGGTGCGCTTCTCTCCAAATTCTGTACTTTTCAGGAAAGCCCAAATCCGAAACTATTTTGGTGGCCTTGAACCTGTTAGCTATACTCTTAACCGTTTCAAAATCACTCTCATTAACCAGAGTCCAGTACTTGAAGGAAACCTTCCTTCTACGAGCAGTTATGTTGTCAATGAACCTCATTTTCTCAATCTCAATATTATACTCCTGCGAACCGGGACTAGGCAAGATAGGAGACCACGGATTAATGTTAACCAGCAAATGTCCAGATATTCCAGACAACGCCTCCACGTCCTGTCCAAGCTGTCTGAAGGCACCCTTCTCGTAGCCCACCTCAGGATCAATATCAACACCAATCAAGAAATCTAATCCTTCCTTCTTCTTAGCTACACTATAGATTCCCGAAAGGGCATTGTACATTTTTTCAGCTCTCCAGTCCAACCACTTGGAGAAGAGTTGATCATTATCCCTCAGTCCGTCCCATGTAAACGACTCATCTATCCCCGCCGCTGCTGAGAACTCCTTTTTACAACTATCACAGAAGCAAAACTCCTGCCTCACAAAGGTATTACCCAAAAGTATGATGCCGGCGATAGGAAACCGAATCACTTCCTCAACAACACTTTTGAGATAAGCCCAGAAAGGCTCCCTAGCAGGGCAGACATAATGCTCATTAGCCACGCCATTAGCATTGTATGTCTTATAGGAGGGGTCCACACCATAGTAATTGTCTACAAAGGTGTAAATAACCGCATAAAGCTTAATCCCTGCAGCCTCAGTAATCTTCGCAACCGTTGAAAAAAAGTCACCATACTTCTCATGTATAGGAGCCACATTACTCTCATACAAAGCAAAACCAGAATCATGCTTTGCAACCGCGGCAATCTGCTTCATATATCCCCCAAAAGTTGCAAGAAATGAATCAGCGCTTTCCTCTTTCATAGTGTCAGGACTCATTATAGGCAGAACATTCCGAATAAGTAAATTACGAACTTGCTCCATAGTCAAGCCTCATAAAATTTTTACAGTTACTATATAAAGACACAAATATTTGATAAATAGTTTACGTTAAACAAAAACACTTAATAAAAGTAATAATAATATTCAGTCTTATTAATCTTAACTAGGAAATCTCCTAAACCCACATGTCTAACCTAGTGACCCCAATGATTTTTTGGAAATCTACACCTATCGCATCCAGAACCTGCTCAAAAGTAGATTTAAGATACTCTTGATACTTTTCAGTATCAATCTCCTCTTTACTGGCAAGTTCCACCGGCCGCACACCATCTCTACCCCTGACCTTCACAAAAGAGATTATATCCCCTGGTTTAAGCTCCTTCCCATTCTTGGTGAGCTGCCTCGCCGCCTTCACATGCTGCGGGGTGGTCTTAACATAGCTGTTAAGGGGCTTATTTATTTGTATGTGAAATGCAAACTCTTCCAAGCTGAATTCTTTGTTTCTTATTTTGTTATAGCAAGTTCTCGCGATTTCTTGAATCTCTTTTTTGGCTTTGTCAAAGTCCTCCTGGGATTGGACCCGGCTTAAAGTTTCCACCATTTTGAGAAAGGATTCCTGAGCAAATTGAGGGGTGTTCCTCTTTTTTCCAGTGAGACCCTTTATATCCACGGAACCATCCTTGAAAACTCCAAGATAGTTCTTCTTACGATCTGACAACGCTACGTAGCGATATTCCTTATCCAATTCTAGGTCTATTTGGAGTTCCTTTTTGCTCCAGTTTCTGAGTTCTTCTATGGATTTTGGTGAGGGGTTTTTTATGAAGACGCTGTCGGTGTCGCCGTAGATTATTTTCATTCCTAGGGATTTGGCTTTGTCTATGGCTCTTTGGATGGCGTATCTTCCTATGGCTGCAGTGCTTTCGGCTACTGGTAAGCAGTAGAAGGGGAAGTGTTCGGCGCCGAAAACTCCGTAGCTGGCGTTTAGGTATACTTTTAGTGCTCTTTCGACTATGGAGTTCCATGTTCGTTCTTCTTCTTTTAGTGTGCGGTCTTTGGATTTTGGTTTGAACCACTTTACGCGTATGTCTCTTAGGAAGCCTATTATTATGGAGGTTATTCCGTTGCGTTTTGTGCATACCCAGTGGTTTGTTTCTGGGACAATGTTTTTTCTGCATTCGGGGTGTGGGCATCTTACGGTTTCGTAGCTTAGGTTGTATTCTTTTATGATGCTGGGGTAAAGGGAGGCGAAGTCGAGTACTGCTACGTTGAAGTGTACTCCTGCTTCTGGTTCAACTACTATTGCTCCTCTGAATTTTTTGTCTTTGATGATTGCTTTGGTTTCGCCGATTCCTTTTATGCGGTTTATGTCTTCTGGGAGGGGTATGAGGTAGTTTCTTATGCGGTGTTCGTAGTAGAACAGGTTTTTTATCCAGGAGGATACTCCTTGTCTTGTTAGGTCTTCTGCGGATAGTCGGGAGATGCGCATTAGTAGGATGATTAGTTTCATGACTAGGTTGTCGTCGAATTGTGTTAGTTTGAGGGTGACTTGGGAGTCCCACCAGCAGTAGTATGCGAGGTCTAGGAGGGATAATTCGTGGATTGATTTGTCGAGGGTGAGTTTTCCGACGTTTAGGAGGGCTTTTGATATGGCGTCTAGTGTTTCTTCTTTGTAGCGGTCTGAAAATGCGTAGACTTGGATGGATCTGTTGTGGAAGAATCGGTATAGGTCGATGTGGATGCTTGTGGTCATGTAGGCGAATTCGTTTGTTAGGATTATGGGTATTTCTTCTTTTTTGATGCCTAGTTTGAGGGCTCTATTGTATAGGTATCTTAGGTCGAAATTGTCGCCGTTGAAGGTGACGATTATGGGGTATTCGCTCATGGCTTCGAAGGCTCTTTTTAACATTTGGGGTTCGCTGTTGAAGTATTCTATTTTGACGTCTGGGGGTAGGCCTTTGGGCCATTCTCCGGCTTCGACGTCTTCTCTCTTTAGGAGCAAAATTGTGTTCTTGTTTTCGCTGGAAACTAGGGATACGCATATTACTTGGTTTTCTGCGGTTGATGAGTCGGGTATTCTGTCTCGGATGGGAGAGTAAACTTCTATGTCTATGGCGGCTCTTTTTATGTCTGGTACTGGTGTTAGGAATAGGGGTAAGAACTCGTCAAGTACGTCTTTGAATTTGGTTGTTTCTCCCAGGGCGGTTTCCATTTCTTTTTTTATATGGGCAGGGATTTCGGTGGGGGTTTTGATTATATTTCCTTTTTCTATTCGGTAGAAGAGACCAGGTATTATGTTTCTGTCGAAGATAAAGTTGTCGTGGTATCTGATTTTGGCCTCCCAGGCTTTTGGCAGAATTTCTCTTATGGAGTTGCTTTTGCCTCCTATGGCTAGGGGATCCTTCGCCACAATTTTTGTCATTTTTACGGTTTTGTCGGAGAGCAAATCATATTTTTCGACTTCTTCAAAGTTTAGTAAACCTTCGTGGCTCATCAGTTTTTTATTCTGTCTTAATTTTTCGCAGTCAAGGTCTGAGTAGCAGTAAGGGTGGTGGTTGGTGTTATCATACCAGCAAAAGAGCTTTTTGGTTTTGGGGTCGTATAAACGTGTGAATGCTAGATTGTTTTTTCCGTCATACTCCACCGATAGAACTAAACCCGGACCGTAATTTTCTGGGCAAAAATAGGGCAGTCCCTCGAACTTTACCTCCACCTCTTCCTCCTCGTCGCCACTCACCTCCTCGTCAACTTCGGTTTCGACTTCCTCTATTTTTTCTTGAGGAGGTTCCTTTTTGGGCGTAGGTTCTTTTTGCATGTATTTAAGAAGACCCGCCTTTTCACTCATTTTTGGTCTCCCAGCGTTTTTTGTTTGGCTAACACCCTTTGCGAATGAATTCCTTATATAGTTGGTAGATTTGAGGATAGAATCAAGACTATATTATTGAAGTGTGAGAAACATAAATAAGTCTAACCTAAGGTTAAAAAAATTATCCATCTAAGAAAACGGTGAACGTCAAAAATTGGAATTTTGTCCTCCACGATTTTATAGGGGTGAAGAAATTGAAGTCAATAGAGTCGAACTCTAAAAGGATTATTGTTGCAAAACTGGAAAAAGGAGAGGATCTATTAGAGGCATTAGCGGAATTAGCTAAAAAACATGAATTAGTTTCCGGCTTTTTTAGCGCCATTGGAGCTTTATCAAAGGCCAATATTGGTTTCTTTGAAGAGGGTGAATATAAATCCGTAAAGTTGGAATCAGATTTAGAATTGTTATCATGCATTGGAAATGTTTCCTACAGGGAAGGGGAAGTGATGGTTCACGCCCATGCTGTGGTAGGTGACCGGGAAGGAAAAGCTTTTGGCGGACATGTACTTAAGGGATGCGTTGTTTCAGTCACTTGTGAAATATTTTTAGTAGAAATAGACAAAAAGGTAATACGGACTAAAGATAACGCTACGGGACTCTATCTCCTAGATTTTTAAGCAGAACTTGAAATTATAAGTTGTAATAAAAAGGGGTAAGCAGCTACTGAGAAGAGGCGTTTAAAATAATTTTTTAAACATTCGTATAAAAAAGATTAAAAGCTTTATTTCTAAAAATATCTTTTAGAGATTTAAAAAATCGATTTATAATACAGATTACATCACCATATTAATAGGAGGCTCACTGTTGGCTGAAATTAAGTGGCGAGTTCTATTTGATGAAACACAGAAAGAACGGGGACGTATTACAACAAGTTACGCTGCACTCAAAGGAGTTCTGGAAACTGAGGGCATTCAAAGTATAAGATTTGTTGATTTTCCAATAACATTGGATAAATTGAAGGACTTTGACGCTGTGGTATTCCCTTGTCCAGACCAGTCTAAACTGCAGCCTGGTGAAATTCGAGCGGTTTTGGATTACGTTTCCAGAGGTGGTGGAGTAGTTTTATTAAGCCATGCTGGCGGTGACAGGGGACTGAGAACCAATCTTAATGAGCTGGCTGAAAATTTTGGAATATCTTTTCAGAATAACCAAGTAACAGATGAGAGACAAAACTTGGGTTTGGAGAATCTACCAAAAATCACCAAGTTTAAGGATCACCCTGTTACCGAGGGAATAACAGAATTATGCTATTCTGCAGGTTGCAGCATAAAAATCGTTGGGGAAGCAGAAGCCTTAGCAATTACAAGCAGAACCGCTGAACCTCCAGATGCCATTATTCTAGCAGTTGCTAATTATGGAAATGGTAAGGTTGCCGCCCTAGGTTCATACGAAATTTTTAGAGATAGAATAATGGGTGGACTCAATACCTCGCAAAATATGGTTTTAGCAAAAAACATCTTTAAATGGATACTTACACCTTCAAAGCCTAAAGAAGCTCCTGCTATACCGGCTAAGGAGAAGATTAGTGAGGCAGTAGTGGAACCTAGTGTATCCCCGGAGGTTACACTAGGCGAAGAGAGAGTTAAACCCGTATTGACAGCGAGGCCTATGGAGGATGTTTCAAAAGCTCCGCAGCCTATAGCCGCTGCGTACACCCCTCAAATTGACAAGTTAATGACTGAGGTTACAACTTTAAGAAGGAGATTCGATGCATTCATAGATGAGTTTAGAGAGTTTGCTGCACGAGTGCTGAGTCAAGGTATTACGCCTTCTGAAACTATTCGGACGGTTACACGTTCAGTACCTGTATCCTCGTCTCTAATAACTGATGTCGCTAAACGTGAAGAACTAGAAAGCTTAGAGTCAAGAATGCGCTCGCTCCAGAACCAGTTGGACTACATTACTAAGAGGTACCAGTCTGGAGCATTACAAAAAGCAGAGTACGCCGCACAAAGAGCAAAAATTCGGGGAGAAATGAGAACTATACAACAACAGATAAATGCAATAACAGGAAAGACTGAGGAGCTACTGCCCACTGAGGATTAAATGACTTTTAGTGGTAAAGTCAATCTTTCTACCCATTTTTAGTAAACATTGATGAGAACCTGTCACTTGTTGAGACAAGTGTGCTTCGCAGATAAATCATGAAAATGCTGTTCGTAGGGGAAACTTTGCACTATTCTTTCATTTTTTTAAGGGTTTCGTCTCTTTCAAAGGCTTTTACTTTGTTTCTTATCCAAGTGTTTATCACCGCCTTAGCTTCTGGCATCAGTGTTTTCACCTTATCGAACAGTCCTAGTATGAAGACTATAATCTCGTCTTTTCTCCAACGGTCTTCCTGTTTAAAGAAGAATGTTATGTCGTAACCTTCTTCAGGGTTCATAACGTTAAGTTTCTCCCGAACCAGTTCCCGAACCAGTTTACTAATCAGGTATTCTTCGAAGGCGTCTCTCTTTTCAAAGTTGAGAGATAGTAGGGAGCTGTTAACTGTTTTTTGACCTTTTCCACGCATAACTTTTACTTCTTTGCACTGTCCGACATCGCATTTATTTTCGCAGAGTATACAGGGGTAGTCGCTGCCTCTGATTACGCAGACATGTGGCTGCAGGTCTAAAAGGAACTCTAAGGCGTCAGCTAATTCTTCAAGTTCAATTATTGTAACTTCTTCAACCTTGTCAAACCTTTCATCCAAAGACAGAGTGTCTAATGGCTCATTCGGTGGTTTGCCATATTTTTCTCCCAAGGTAGTTTCACCACGAGAAAATATCAGAACTCGTATAGAATATTTAACCTGAAGCTATTTATTTCTTCCCAGCAACTTTTGAGGAACAATACAGCTTCGTTTGATTTATCCCCCCGAATAAGCTTTTTTATGGAGACTTATTTTTCCACTATGAACCCCATAAATGAGGAAATGAATTTGAAAAATTCAGGCCACAAACCCAAATTTGAAGACTCCAAACTTTTCTTATGCAAACTATGAAAATTTTCTTGTCGAAAACTCAGATAAGAAAATAATTGGTATACTATGTACCTTTTAGGTAACCAAAACCTAGAAATACAGCCAATTCTCTTATCATAATTAATGACAAACTTCAATCATTGTTTTTAAGCACTCAAAAAGTCATGCGAACAAGCCTAACTTTTGATGATATTACCGAGTATGGAAATTGGTGATTTGGATATGCCGGTATTAAAGTACTTTGGCCACGCGGCATTCAAATTCTACTCGCCTAAGGTCAGCGTAATTTTCGATCCGGGCATAGTGAGTAATAAGGCGTTGGTGCCCGAGTCTGAAAAAACAAATATCATCTGTGTATCACACGAGCATAGGGATCATTTGGGTAACGCTGCCCAACTTTCCGCAAAACAAAAGGCATTCCTACTGGGGAACGAGCAAACTATAAAAGTAGCTCTAAAGGAAGGCGCGCCGGAATGGCTTGTAAGGAAAATACAAAGCGGAGAAACCTTTGAGAGACCCAACATAAAAGTAACAGCTCTGGAACTTAGGCACGGCCCATCCACAGAGCCGATTAACACCCCCAATTTATGCTTCATAGTAGAAATTGACAAAGTGCGAGTAGCAAACCTCGGGGACGCCATGACTAAGGGACTATTAGAACAGTATCCAATTGATGTTTTACTTATTGGAGTAGACGAAACAGAAGCCTTCAACAGTAACCAATCACTAAACGCCATCGCAGACATTAAACCACAGCTAGCCATACCCATGCACATTAGAACCGAGCATGAAATAGACTACTTCTTTACCCATGCACAAACCGTAGCTCCCAAAACCAATTTCAGAAAAATGAAGCCGGGCGATGAAATAAGAGTTGAATGGCTAGCAGGAACAGAGTTTAGTATAAGTTAGAATCTAAAAGTAGAATTCAAGCGCCAACACACAATCAAAAAATCAATTTTGAGTGCAAGTAAAAAGGTTAAAGAATGTCGAAGTGTAATAAAATAAGTAATAATAAAGAAAATGGTCGCGCCTAAATAATTATGTGAGGGAAAGGCTGTGAGCACAGAAGGAATAAAACTTAATGTGGATGTAACTGAGAACGTTGATTGCGTTATCACAGAGAAACATGAAATCAAAAGTCTAAATGTAAAAGGCGTCATTTCCGTCAACAACAATAGTTCTAAGAATAGGATATGGAATGCTGAGCTTCGATTAGGAGGCATCGAAACCACTTCCTTGAAGGAGAGTGTCATACCAGTTGGCGCGGTACAGGCAGGCAAAAAATGGACAATGGAGTATAGCGTACCCGTTGAGGAAACAGTACTCAAATTAAAGGAAGTAATAGACACCTGTTACGAAGATGATATAGTTAACTGGGCGCTGGTCTATCGTAGACCCATGCCCGTAAGCAGCACTATAACAGTTAGTAATCCTACAGACGCCTACATAGACAGTGTAAAGGTTAGAAAGGTTATACCGAAAGGTTTTGGAGATCCAGAAATAGAACCGCCTAACACGGGAACCGCAGAATTTGAACCCGAAACAAGGGAAGTTGTATGGAAGAACTTCGAACTATCTCCGGGAAGTGAAGCATCACTAGTTGTTAAATTTAATATTACCGCAGAGTCCATAGACCCAATTGCTGCGGGTAAAGTTATCGCAGAGTACCACATTAAGGATAGAACCAGATCGCTCCTCAACCCTGACATTATTTCTGTTTCTGACAGCAGATTTGCGCTGGAACCGGCAGAATCCCCCACCCAACCATCAACTTGGGATTGCACACTCGAATTTATGAACACCAGCGAATTTCTACAAAGGCTCCTCAAAGTGGAAGTCTTCCAAATAAAAGGAGAAAAGAAGGAGCCACTCCTCGCCCTGGAGCCCAACAAGGATATTCCGCCCAGACAATCTTGGGAATACAAATTTAGCATAAAAAGTCCTACAATCCCAGTTTTTGAAACAAACGTCGACTACAAAGTGGTTAAAGAGGTAACACGACACGTATATGCCAAGATTACAAAGGAGGACACCATACTACCGGTAGAAAGAATTCTGGTTGAGAAGACATTTACCCCACCCCAAGTTGACGCCTACGACAAAACACCTATGACGGTAACGGTACAGGTGTCAAATGTTGGCAGCGCCCCGCTGGATCAGGTGACAATATACGACACTGTTCCAGAAGACTTCAAACCTCCAGCGCATGAACGCGTAAAGGTTTACGTAAATGAAAAGGAGTTATCTCAAGGCATAGAAATTATAACCAATCCCAACGACGATAATCCCGCCACAAGACACGGACTTACGGTTTTTGTCAGGAACCTGAAAAACTTTGTGGGTGGATTAAACCCTGGACAGTATGTAAAATTTGTTTACCCCATTATGGCTTGGGAGCCGAAGCCTGAGAAGAACTATACAACCCCACTAAGAGCAACGGCGAACACAACATCACCAGGACCCAATGTAGAATACTTGGAGCTGGAAACAAACCCCCCAAAAATTGGAATCAAATATACTCGACGCGCTGTAAGAATATATAAAGAGGCTGTGTCTCCCGGCGCAAAAGCGGGACAACACATAATTCCACTGACAATATTGAATACTGGAGAAGTTTCCATCGCAAACGTCACAGTAAAGGACTTTGTAGCCCCAGGTTTCAGCTTGGTGGAGTGGAAACCGGAGGAAATACCCCCAAAAGTTACTGAAACCATCGATGGCTTAGTGCTTACATGGAAATTTATGAGAATAGAGCCGGGACAGGAAATTTCACTATCCTACACTGTTGAAGGCGAAGGCAAATATACCAGGAAAGAACCCCAAATTTCAATCGAGTAAAATTTCCCTCCTCTTTTTTATTTGTCCTCCATATTCCGCTCCCAATAGTACAGACAAAAATATGATTGGCGTTAAACATATGGAAGAGTTAATTGTCCTGGTAGAGGGAACTTTTAAAATAAACCGCTTTTTTGGAAAGAAGTAAATAATGTTAGATCAGTCCCCTTATGAACTAATACGCATCTAGGTTTTGTTTAAAAAATCAAATAATTTCAATGCTATTTTTGTTCCTCTTTTACGGAAACGGCAATTATTTCTGCGAGGGCTTTGAGGGTTTCACTTATTCTCTGATCCACCCTTGACGAGGACTCTTCAAGAGTGGTTTGAAAGCCCTTTATAATTTCAGCTATGTCCATCATGATCCCCTGGAGTGTTTCCCATTTCTCTTTTTCACTTTTGACCAACGCCTCTAACTGTTTACTAACCTTCTCCAGTTTCTGTGACATAACTTCAAAGGAAACTGTTTCCTCCGCAACCAGTTTACGGATATTTCTGAGCTCTTTATCTATGGCGGACATATTACTTGCTACATTCATACTTAGGTTGACCATGTCAGAGTTTAGGGTGTTTAAACCGTTTACCACCCTTTTCAAAGATTCCACTGTGGGAACCTCACCCGCCGGTGTTTTGATGGCCTCAATCTGAATTTTAACTTTCTCTTTTTCTTCAGACAAATGCCAGCCCTCAAAGGAATTGTGTTTTATCTGAATAAATTAAGTATATCATAAGAGAGCTAAAAGTCTTGCCCAAAGTATAAAGAATTTCAATTAAAAAACCTTCAGGAGTAATAATAATCTATTATGTGAATAAGTTCTTTAGGGAATCTACAAGAAATAGTTTAATAAACAATTGGGCATAAAAAGTCTTTTGTACACTTCGAGGTTTGGAATGGTCTCTTTCACCTTCATGAACACTTTCCGAGGCTGCGGTGACACGCTTTCTACACCCTCAAAGCCCTTGTGCTTCCCTTTGGGAAGCCTTACCAGAT
>CAZECW010000169.1:0-19401 GCA_964510585.1 uncultured archaeon
TGGTGTGGATGCTTTTCTAACCCTTCTCTCAGGAGGTTTGTAGTCAACCTCGATGAGCACACATCTATTTTTCAAAATTCACCAGTTTTAATGTTAAGCAATTATAACCTTTAAGCTATCACGCTAAGCCCGAAAATGTCATCAATTACTCTAGTTTAAACCTTTTTGCCGCGAACATTTTTGCATAACTTAGCACCTGAAGCAAAAAAATGTGAGAAAAAAGGATTTTGAAGGGAACAATAAATGTTTAATGAAGCGACATGTAAGCAATGCGGTAAATGCCTATCAGAATGCCCCTTTTTAGAGATGCCGGAACAAAGGGCTAAGGAAGAAATCTCCAAGATGATCAAAACCAGAACCTCTGAACAAATAATTAAGAACTGCGCCGGATGCTCCTACTGCAACTCAATTTGTCCAACACAGTCCAACCCATCGGATCTAAGGAAAGAAATAAGACTTTGGAAAAATCGTGCAGAGGGGGTAGGAAGCCTACTACTGATAAATGAACAAGTGCCTCTGAACCTTATGTCCATAGGACTAGAATTAGAAACCCAAGAGAAAATGGAAAACCTGAAAAAATACATGAATCCACCCAAAAGTAGAGAAATGTTCTACCTAGGATGCAGCCTCTCATACATTTATACTGATCTGACCAAAACAAAATTGCTTAGGAACTTGCCCCTAATGGGGGGAATGAAGTATTGCTGTGGAGGATACCTAAACAGTCTTTTTGGACAAGAAGAAGCGAAAATATGGGGAGAAAAATTGTTAGCAGAGTTTAATAAACTCGGAGTGGAAAAGCTCATCTCCTTCTGCCCCGGCTGCGACCGAATGCTGAGAGACTTGTATCCCAAAATAGTTGAAGGATATAATGTTGAAAACCAAAGCATTATCGAGTACCTCGTGGAAAAATATCACAAGGGAGAACTAAAACTAAAAAACAAGGTAAAGCTGAGAATAACTTTCCATGATCCTTGCCCCTGGCGTGGATTGGACAGGAAAATTTACGATAGTCCAAGGGAGCTTCTAGAAATTCTGGGCGCCGAAGTAGTGGAGATGAATCACAACAGGGAAAAATCACTTTGTTGTGGTGCCCCTGTTTCATTTAGAAACAGAGAATTGGCAGAAAAAATAGCAAATATGAGGGTATCTGAGGCTGAAGAAGTGGGAGCGGAAGCACTCGCCTTTGTATGCACTGGATGTGTCTTCGCTTTATCAAAGAGTGCTACAGAGAGAAATATTGAGGCATACTACATTACTGAACTGGCTCAAATGGCAATAGGGGAAAAACCGCAACATAAAATTGTGGAAGTCACGAATCAAGCAATGGCTCTACTGACTAGAAAAATAGTAGAGAATCCCAGCCTTCTAAAAGACAGATACATTATCAAAGATGGGGAAATACACAAAATATAACACCTTAAACCAATAATCATATTTTTTGCACATAAAATTTAAATCCCATACCAAAAACATACTATCTGAGTTCATGTGATTAATGCCTAACTGTTCAAATTTTAGGGTGTGGAATAATGAGAGATGTTGCAATAATTGGTATAGGGCACACCAAATTTGGAAAATCAGACAAGACAAACATTGAGCTTTTCGCCGAAGCAGCACAGGAGGCAATAGAGGACGCGAACATAGACAGAAAAGAAATAGAAGCAGTATTCATGGGTGCAGTTCTTCCAATGTTTGAGGAAGGACAAATGATGCCCGCAGTGTACGCCACCGCAGAGCTAGGCTTGGGAAGTATACCCTCAACCAGATTTGAGGGGGCTTGCGCCTCAGCAACTGTAGCTATAAGAGACGCATATATGTGGGTCGCCTCAGGACAGTACGACATAGTGTTGGCGGGCGGAGCAGAGAGAGCAACGATAATGGGAACAGCCTTTGCCACAAGAACCTTCCAGATGGGAGGACATGCTCCTACAGAGGGACCCGCGGGGCTCACCTTCCCAGGAGCCTTCGCTATGGCCGCCGTACTATACTCCCGGTTCTACGAAATACCTCTTCAGAAACTGAGAGAAAAAATGGCATATGTGGCGATTAAAAACCATAAACATGGAGCGCTAAACCCTCTAGCCCAATGGTACAAAAAGTATGGAGACTTGACAGTGGAAAAAGTCCTAAGCTCGCCCATGATAGCAGACCCACTAACACTACTTGACTGCTGTCCCTTCTCCGACGGGGGTGCTGCAATAATATTATGTTCCGGAGACATTGCAAGAAAGTATACTGATGAGCCAGTCTATATTTTGGGCACTGGTCAGGGTACCGGTGCGGCTTTGGCTAGATTGGAAGATTTTACAAAGCCGCCTTCAAGGATTTATTCTGCGAGAATGGCTTTTAAGAAGGCGGGTCTTGAACCAAAGGATATTGACATTCTCGAGCTACACGACTGCTTTACTCCCGCAGAGTTAATTGCGCTTGAAGCTATGGGCTTCTTTGGTGAGGGCGAAGCAGCAGACGCAACTGTGGATGGCCAGACCGAAATAGGGGGAAAGATTCCCACCAATATTTCGGGAGGACTGATTGGCAGAGGACACCCCATAGGGGCAACCGGAGCTTCCCAAGTGTGTATGATTGTACAGCAAATGAGGGGAGACGCACCCAAAGGAAACCAGCTAGACCCTGTTCCAGAAATTGGAATGGTTGACACTCTGGGAGGAGACTTTGGAACACTTTGCCACCTAATTCTTGGAAGGTCAAAGAGGTGAGTAATGATTATGGTGGGAAGAGACCCTGCAGAAATAGAGAAGCAAATCAAGAGCCGCTACGTTTTAACCTCGAAGGATTATGAGAATGGACTAAGACAAGGGAAACTGTTGGGGCTTAAATGTAAAGATTGCGGAGCGGTTACCTGCCCCCCCATGATGGTTTGCCAGAGGTGTGGTAGCATTAATGTTGTGCCCACGGAGCTTAGTGGCAAATGTGAAATTATGACATATACAGTGATAAGAGTTCCGCCAGAAGGATTTGAGGCACCATACATTGTATGTCTAGCAAAGACCGTGGAGGGCCCATGGATCGTCGGTAGACTGGACTATGATCCCCAAAAAATGTCTGAGGAAATGCTGGGGAAAACTGTGAAGATTAAGGGTGTATTTGCTTTCTCCGACAAGTATACTGGCGGAGAACACGTCTGCCCAGTTTTTGGACTCGTCTAGCCGCCCCCTCTAAAGAAGCGAGCAGAAATCTTTGATATAAAAATTTGAAAAAGCAAAAAGTTATAGTCGCCTATAATGAAGGCTTCAGGGGATAAATACAAAAATCTCTTTTTTCTTTTTTAATTCGTCCTTTTCACACACGGTATTGTTTTTGAAATCTTTTATTTCGCGAAGAGTTGTTGTCCGTTACTAGAGGGCTTCTAGAATGTTTTTTGTGGTGGTTATGTGGCCCACAACGTAGTCTATGCATTTGAGTGCTGCTTGGTGTCTTTCAGTATTTGTTCCCACTACAGCGTCTTCGGGAATTATCACTCTGTAGTCTAGGGCTCTTGCATCCATTGCGGTGGCTAGTATGCAGACGTCTGTGAAGGCCCCTGTTAGGATGAGGTTCTCAACTTTTAGGCCTCTAAGTAGGATTTGGAGGTCTGTTCCCATAAATGCGCTGTATCTTCTCTTGTTTGTGATGAGGTAGTCTCCCTCTTGGGGTTTCAACTCTTCAATTATTTCCGCTCCGGGAGTTCCCTCTATGCAGTGTTCTTCTTCGAATTGGAGTTCTATGCCAAAATCTACTCCTCGGGCTCGGTGCACCTCTTTGGTGTAAATTATGGGTATTCCTTTATCTCGGGCTTTTTGGAGTATTATTTTGATGTTTGGAATTATTCTCTTTATTTGTTCCCATCTTTCAGGGGTGTTCTTTTGTTGGGATGCGAAGTCGTTTTGCATATCTATGACTAGAACCACGCTGTCCTTTTTTAGATTATTTAAATCGTACTGTTTTTTCATGCTCTTTACCTCCGCACCCGAGCTTTAAAAGAGTTATTTTCCAAATTTTTGGTCACCGTTCCTCCTTTAAGAGAAAATTTGGAACGAAAATAATTTTAATTTGTGTAATTTATAGGATTTGTTAAACTGTGTGGGTGTTTTTTGAAGTGAAGGAAATCATTTTTTATGGTGATGATGTTCTGGTTTACGATTTTCCTGAGGAAACCAAGATTTTCTATGCGCCCAAGCCTTTGCCTCCCGTGGAGGATGAGAAGGAAGCGATAAGAAAAGCCCTAGATAGCCCTATTGGCTCCAGAAAGTTGGAACATTTGCTCAATGAGAGGTCTAGAGTGGCTATCTGTTTTGATGATGTGAGTGTGCCTTTGCCCCAGATGAAGGACGATGTAAGAGCCAAGGCCGCCGAGGTAGTTCTGGAAAAGCTGAGGGAGATAGGAGTAAAGAGGGAGAATATTCGCCTCATATGCGCAACTGGTTTACACAGGAAGTGTAAGCCTCAAGAATTAGCTCACATTCTTGGAAAACGTGTGTTTAAAGAGTATGGGGACAGGATTATTAACCACGACGCTGATGATAGGGAAAATCTGGTAGTTCTGGGTAAAACCGGGGATGGATACGAGGTTGAGATTAACAGGTTCGCCGCAGAGTCGGATTTAATAATCTATCTGAATATTACCTTCGTTCCCATGAACGGGGGCTGGAAGTCCATAATAGTTGGTCTGGGAAGTTTCAAAACCATAATACCAAATCATTCTCCGGAAGTTCTTAAAGAGGGATCCTTGATGGATCCCAAGGCTTCAGGGTTACACAGGGTTATTTGGGAGATGGGAAGAGCAATAAAGGATAAGATTAGGGTTTTCACAGTTGAAATGGTTTTAAACGACAACTTCTACAGTGGCTTCTTCGAAAAGTTGTGGCGACCCCTGGCAGAAAACAATTATAATTTACCTTTATGGAGGAGAGTCGCATTATCAGCAATTAGGAAGATGCCTGATTCTCTGAAAGCCTTTGTGAGAAACAGGTATAAGGCCAATTATAGATTGATTGGGGTTTACGCAGGAGACATTGAGAAGGCTCATGAAGAAACACTTAAACTGGTAAAGAAGCAGTTAACAGTCCCCGTAGACAAGCAATATGATGTTATAATTTTTGGGGTGCCCAACTTTACACCCTACAGCGTAGGTTCAGTGATGAATCCCATACTTCTACACAGCCTGGTCCTCGGATACCTATACAATATGCATAGTGGGAAGCCTCCCCTAAAAAAAGGCGGCATAATAATAATCTCCAATCCAGCACTGGAAAAATTTGATCCCCAACAGCACCCCTCCTACATAGACTTTTACGAACAGGTGTTGAGCAAAAAACCGGACATTTTCAAGCTCAAAACAGTGGAAAAAATGTATCTAAACAATAAGGAATACTCGGAAAAATATCGTAAGGGATTCGCCTACCACGGGACACATGCACTAATGGCCTATTATTGGGGCGTTCTAGGGTTACTTAACGTAAGTAGAGTAATGGTCGCCGGCGCCAAGAGTAGGAGAGCCTTAGAAATGCTGGGATTCGACTACGCCAAAGACCTTGACGAAGCCATAGATGCAAGCAGGAAATATCTGGGAAAAAACAGCTCAATAGCCTACTTCTGCATGCCTCCCATATTCATCTCCGAAGTGGGACAAATAAAAAAATAGAGGTAAAATAGAGCATTCGTCCCCAGCGCATCTCTGGGATCCTCAAAACGTATCTCTAATTCTTTATGGTATATCCTTATTTCTTCCAGTATCGCCAGTAGTCCTTGTTATTTACTCCTATTCCTATTTCTACCAGATAGATTAAGGCTGATAGGAAGATTATAATTGCGAAGAGGTTGATGATGCCCTGAATGTCAAAAATCCATGGAGAAGTATAGTTGAGGTAACTGATTAGGACGTATTGTGGAGGGGGAGCCAGTGAAATTATGGGTATGCTCATGTACAGGAAGAAGACCGTTGTGCCCAGTGCTCCCAACCCCAGAAGGAACCATACTCCAAAAAGGATCTGTGTAGCAAGGCCGCCTAATCCGTGACCCACTGTTTCACCCTTAAAAAAGCCCAAGAAGAACGCCGCTATAGAGATAGGTATGCCCAACAATATGATTAAGCCAAAGTTAATATTAATAACGGGGAAACCGTGGGAAGCCAAGGAGGATACTAAAGTCTGAACTTCAGGCACTAAGTTATAAAGAATAAATATGTCTCTGAAAACCCCAATGAAAAAGTTATACAGAGTATATGGAATAAGGAAGTAGAAGACAAAAGCAACAAAGGCAAACACAAAACCTTTAATTACAGCCACCGTGCGCGGTTCCAAACTTCAAACCTCCCATCAAGTTGGAACAACCTCATAACCACTTTTCGTATAGGTGTAACCAAAAGGACTCTCCACAGTAAGCACAAGAGTGTAACCGCCACCCGGAACTATGTGGCCTCCTCCAGTTGATATTGTAATATTTTCAAAAAACGGGATGGCGAAGAATGTAGCTGAGGGAATAGTAAATGAGCCAGTGCCAGAAGCAACAGTTCCAGAACCGTTATAAAGCTCTGCTTTTATATTCAGGTTATAACTTTGTAGGGTATTAATGAAGAATATGGTTACGTTGGCAGTCGTATTGGTGACAAGATCTAAAATTGCTGGTCCAACTGTTAGGTTGAACATTGGGGACATGGCTCCTATGGGGTTTATGAGTAGGGTTGAAAGTGTTGCCAGTGAGAACGCATACCTTACACTCAGTATGGTTTGGCCGAAGAAGGATGAGGTGTTTAGAAAGTCACCTAACGTTCCTGTGGAGTTTAAAGCGGTAGTGTTCACCCTCATTGTTATGGGGATGAGCATTATACTTCCTTTGGGGATAACGCTTGCGCGAATGAGTGGATCACTATAGTAGTAGAATGACTCGTTGAGAACAGAGGTGACTAGCAGTATGCTGTTTACGTCGTACCATCCAAAATTAGTTACGTAAATCATGCTAGTTTTTGTGATAGTTCCATTCTCATCAATTGAAGCAGGAGTTAAAGAATCCAGTGGGTTTGGATAAAACTGGAATTGTGTCAGTGAAGCCAAAGCCGTTACGGGTATGGCAACTAAGCCTATCATCACTAGACCCATAATTATTTTGAATGCTGTAAACTTTTTGACCACTTGCCGATTCCTCTTATTCACTCCTATTTCCATGAAGTTTTGATTATTAGTATTATAGATTCTGTCTAATAAATACTTCCGAAAATGAAAAGGAACTTATATTCAAATATCCCAAGAATTAGTCTTCATTTAAGTCTCTAAAAAAGGGGTGGGTTTAGGTTCTATTTCTTGTTCTGGCGTGTCTTATAGTATTTATACATGGTGGCCATGGCTTTTGATGCTCTTTCTGGGGTGTCATAAACTGGTAGGCCTTCCTTTTCTAAGCTGTGAACCTCTTTTTCTAAATTTATGTGGCCTGTAGCGTTTACCAGAACTGGTTTGTCGTGCTTGCCGATGATGTTTCTAAGGGTGTCCACAATGAATTTTTCCCTATCATACATTACGCTCCACAGGGCGATGCATACTACAACTCCATCGATTTTTGGATCCTTTAACACTTCTTCTATGCAGACATCAAAGAGCCAGTCTGCGGGGCCTATGTCTACTGGTCCTTTTGCTGACGGGAGCCACGGAGGTGCCTTCTCAAGTATTTTGTTTTGAACCTCTTTGGATAATTGGGGAACTTCTAACCCGAATTTTTGGCAGGTGTCGGAGGCCAGCACAGCTAAGGTTCCAGAGTTGGAAACCACCTGTATCCTGTTTCCTGTGGGTAGGGGCTGAAAGGCAAGGGCTTTGGTGTAGTCGAAGAGTTCCTCAAGATTGTAGGCTCTTACTAGTCCACTCTGTTTTACAGCGGCTTCAAAAACTTCTTCCCTCCCAGCTATTGCTCCAGTGTGTGATGATGTTGCTCGGGTGCCTGCCTCGGTTACGCCTCCCTTTAAAACTACTATGGGTTTGATTTTTGAAGCTTTTTTTGCGATTTCTATGAATCTTTTTCCATCTTTAATGTCCTCAAGGTAAAGTCCTATGGCTTTGGTTTGGGGGTCTCCCACAAGGTATTCTATTACATCTGTTTCGTTTATGTCCATTTTATTTCCCAGTGTGGCTATTTTGCTGAAGTTCCATGTGTGAACCAGTTTTTCCAGAGTTGCGCCGCCAAAGATTCCGCCTTGGGTGACTAGGGCTATGCTTCCTGGTTTTGCTTTGTCGATTCTGCAGAAGGTGTTTATGAGTCCGTTGGTGGAGTTTGAGGTCCCCACACAGTTGGGCCCAATGATTCGCATTTTGTATTGTGTCGCGATTTTTTTCACTTCGTTTTGAAGCCTTCTGCCTTCTTCTGTTCCTGTTTCTGCGAATCCCCCGCTCTCAATTATAACGTGTCTCACTCCTTTTTCGCCCAGTTCTCTCAGGGCTTTGGGTGTTTGGGCTGCGGGGATAATGATTATTCCCAGCTCTGGAGTATCTGGAAGGTCAGCAATGGATTTGTAGAATTTATATCCTAAGGCTTCTTCACCACTGTGGTTAGGATTCACACAGTAAACTTTACCTTGGTAATTGGAATTATGGTAGTTCTTCAAAATGTTGAAACCTAGCTTATCTTCTTTGGGGGAGGCTCCCACAATTACAACAGATTTAGCTTCAAAGAATGGTTTCACTATCAAGGAAGGCTCACCGGAATAGACGAAACTGAAAATTTGAATTTAACACTTTCCACCAAAAAATACAAAAATAAGAATCCAAAAAATACTTGAAATTAGAAGATAATTACTTCAAATAGGATGATTTAAACAGCCAAACTAGGATACACGTAGGAAACATTTTAAATTCCAAAAACATTACTCCAAAAGTAGCTAAACAAGGGTGAAAAGTACGAACAAGGAGCAAATAGAGACTAACACCAGGAAGCCAAAGGAAAGGCGGATAGAGAAATCTCTGAAGACCATCAGAGCACGAATGAAAAATGGCTTCAATGGCATGTTCAAGGATTTCGGCTCAAAATTTTTAACGAAAAGGCATCTTAAGCTCATATTCTCCTCAATCATCGTTGGACTCCTAGTTGGCCTAGGCACCGCAGCCTTCTTATATCTCATAAAATTTTTCAGCGACATCCTCCTGAATTATCCAACCAGCATCTATGCCCCCTTAATAATTCTTATGCCAGCCGCTGGAGGCCTCATAGTTGGCGTGATTACATACAAAATTTCCCCTGAGAGTGAGGGACACGGAGTCTCCGAGGTTCTAGAATCCATGGCTCTCCATGGGGGAAGGATACGCGCCAGGGTACCTTTAATTAAAATGATTACCTCCGCCATTACCATTGGCTCTGGAGGAAGCGCAGGATACGAAGGACCAATGGTTCACATAGGAGGAGGTACAGGATCCACCATTGGGCGACTTCTGAAAATGGATGAGGCCGCTGTTAAAATCTTGGTAGTTTGTGGAGCTGCAGCGGGAATAAGCGCTATATTTAATGCTCCGTTGGGCGGCGTGTTCTTCGGTTTAGAAATAGTCTATGGGGGAGTAGAAGCTATAGCATTAATTCCTGTTGTTTTATCTTCATTTGTTTCAACCGCTGTAGCTCAGGGAATACTTGGAGCAGAGCCGCTACTCAAACTTAGAGTCTTTGCAATTTTGAATCCCTACGAGTATTTGTTATTCTTCGCTTTGGGCGTAATTTTTGGTTTGATGAGCATATTTTGGATAAAAATATTCCACTATATATCTGACCGTTTCCAAAAATTAAAAGCTCCAAAGTATATTAAACCGGGAATTGGAGGACTGATGCTGGGATTCATAATATTTTTCTTCCCCCAAATAATTGGAGGAGGCTACGAAGTAATCAACAGAGAACTTGTAGTTCCCATAAGTTTAGTCCTACTTCTTACCCTCGGTTTACTAAAGATAATAGGCACTTCTATAACACTGGGAAGCGGGGGAAGCGGAGGAGCCTTCGCACCCATGTTATTCATAGGGGCAATGTTTGGAGGAGCCTACGGGCTATCCTTACAATGGCTACTTTTCTCCAACACCTATGGATCCCTCACCCCCATACTGCCATACTTAGCCAGTTTAATGGGTTCTTGGGTTCGCTATCTTTCACCCGCCATTGCCTTTGAGCCCATGGCTTATGCCTTGGTAGGTATGGCGGCCCTCATAGCCGCAGCAGCTCGAGCCCCCCTAACGGGCATAGTTTTGGTAACTGAAATCTCTAAAGACTACAGTATGATATTGCCCCTTATGCTCGCCTGTATAACAGCGTATTTGGTTAGCCGATTAATTATGAGGGGAGACCTCTACACGGAAAATCTGCTGAAGAAGGGTATTGACCTTGTGGAAGAAAGACGTGCTGATTTACTTGACAGGGTAAGGGTGGGCGATGTTATGTCCAAGCCGATGGTGGTGTCTTCAGATATGAAGGTTTTCCAAGTTCTGGAAATGATATGCAAGTATCACCATCACGGTTATCCAGTTGTAGATAATGACAACCTGATAGGAATCATTGATTCTGATACTGTAGATAGGGAGATGGCGGAAAACCACGAAATGAGAAGAGTGGGGGAGATAGTTAATAAAAACGTGGTTACAGTTTTCCCCGATGAGACTCTTCACCAGGCTCTGGATAAAATGCTTGAAAACAAGACAGATAGACTGGTTGTAGTGGATCGTAAAAATAAAAATATTGTTGGTATAATAACAAGGACAGATATCCTAGAAGTTCACGAAATAAAACTAATTATGAAATATGGCAAGGGAGCAATAAGAGATAAACTTCAAAAAATTGCAAGAATAGATGAAGAATACCGAGAAGAGATGGAAATATGAGCCCGCCGTGAATGGAAACTGCAAACACAAAATTTTTTGAAAAATCAATTATTGGACCGTTTAAACTTCTGTCGTGGTATTAGAGGCACTATTTTATTTGAAAAAGCGGCTGGGATATCCTTTCATTCTTGCACTTCGGGCATCTTGAGGGTAATTTGGGTCGACTTAAATCCTTAAAGACGAAACCACACCTGAGACAAGCGGGAGGAAGCATAACCAGTTTGCTATTCTTCTTTCTCAGAGTTAGGGCTATGTGGGACAAGTCCTCAAGAACTATTTTCCTATCAAAGACTCCCAGCATTCGGCACAGCTCGTCGAGGCTGACAGGCTCGCCCGTGCTCAAAAGTTTAACTATTTTTTCTCTTCGGGTATCCCAGCCCTCCATACCAACACCAACGGTAGAAAGCACTATTTAGCTATCCTATCTCCCTCTTTAGACGCTCCATTATCTCCTTTGCCCCATTCACCATTTCGTCTATGACTTCTTTTACTGTAAGGATTTTGTCTATTCTCCCCACAGCCATACCTAAGGAAAGTATTCCGGCATCGATGTCCCCTTCTTCCCAAGCTTTCTTGCCCAGTTGACCACTTATTACTGGAAGGACTTCCTCAAGCGTAGCGCCCCTGGCCTCCATCTGCTGAGCTGTTAGTGCTGGCTTGTTCTTTATAACTCGGGAGGCGAGTTTAAAGGGTTTCCCTATGATGGTGGTGTCGCTGTCTTTGGCGTTCACAATCCATTCTTTAATCTTGGGGTGCACGTTACACTCCTTGGTGGCCACGAAGCGTGTTCCCATAACCACGCCCTCTGCACCTAGGGCTAGGGCGGCGACGAAGCTTCTTGAATCGCATATGCCTCCCCCTGCACAAACTGGAATTTTTACGGCGTCAACAGTTTCTGGAATTAGTATTAGGGAGGTTACATCATCGAGTCCCGGATGTCCTCCGCACTCGAATCCCACAACAGTTACCGCGTCGCATCCTATTCTTTCTGCGGTTTTGGCGTATCTGACCCCTGCAACCTTGTGTATTATCTTTATGCCTGCTTCCTTTATTCGGGGAAGGTACTGTTCGGGACTCGTTCCCGAGGACTCAATTATTGGTACGCCTTCATCTATGAAGAGTTCAATGTCCTTATCTAAGCCTCTGGGTCTCATGGCGGGAAAAAGATTTAGATTCACTCCAAAAGGTTTTTTTGTTAGTTCTCTGGTTCTCTGAATCTCCATACGTAAATCTTCGGGATTCTCAAAAGTTGTTGCAGCAAGGATTCCAAGGCCGCCCGCATTCGAAATGGCTGCAACGAGTTCAGCCCTGGAAAGATTGTGCATAGCTCCGCCAATAATGGGATACTTAATACCAAAAAGTTCAGTAATTCTGGTCTTAAACATTTTAAACCACCTTACATTCAAATATTTGATAGAATTACAACTATGTCTCATATATTCTTATTGATAAAAAATAGGCTACCCCTTTTAAATCCAGAATTTTTTAGTAGTGGAAAAAGGGAATTGACACTCTCCGCGACTAAAGTCGGGAGATTCTTGCTTCTGGCTCATCGGGAGCCTTCGAAGCAATGGGTGTGCCATCACCCAGTTAACACGCCCTTCCCTTAAGGGAACGGCGTCTATGTTGGCACCCTCATGGGGGCTGCGTCTTGTTTAGCCTCTTAAGCCCAAGCCAAACCCTTCAGCTACCAACAACTATTTATATACCATACTTTCAAATAAACTTTCTGGCGATTCATCCCCACGACTAAAGTCGGGGGCTTTCTCACCAAGGTTTTGTAACAAGAGATTTTGGTGCTTCCTTAGCTACTCTTCTGGTTATAACTCCAGTTGCACCTGCAAGCAAACTCTCTCCCTTCGTTGCACCATAAACCCAAGCATCCTGCGAGGGATATTTTTCCACCAAACTTAGTAAGGCGCTTTCCAATTCGTCTACCGTATTGCATTTTCTATCTAGCTGGAATTTTTCCTGAGCATACCTGCTGGCATGCTCCAAAAAGAGTTTCAACACTGCGGGAGAAGTCAGTGGTTCATACCGATACGCATCGGCAATAGCTCTAACTATCCTCTCATTTCCAACAGGCATATTTTGCACCCCTTCCTGTCGTACGTTGGCAAACAAGTATATAAAATATATGTAATAAATTTTTTCCAAATAATAATTATAAGTTTTATCCTAATTGTTTTTGGAGAGAGTGAATGTGTTGGTAGTGAATTTCCCCTCTTCTTTGTCTTTAGAGGCGAAGCATTTATAGGATTCCCTCTCGAGAGCCTCAAAATGAGATTTTTAGTGTTGGGCGCAGTATAGCCCTTCCTTTTTTTAAACAATGCTCCGTTGCGCTTGTTGTATGTTTGTAATTTGCCTTTTAGTCCCCTCAGTATTCTCTCTGTTTCCCCCTCTTTATTATATAAATGTGTTAACTAGGGGGTGAAAATGGATATCTTCAAGTCTGGCATAGAAACAATTTATACGAATATGATTGTCGCCCGATTGTGGCGTGTGGTGTGGACTAGTTTAAAAGAGAACAGTTTTTTGGTTTTTTATTTTTGGGGTGTTCCGCTTAGGAGGTCTGCTACTCTGTGGATTTCTATGAGATTACTTTCATGGGGTTGTCTTGTTCTGATTCCTGCTGTGAATAGGACGTAGTCTTTGTCTTCGATTAGGGCTTTCTCCTTGAGTATCTGTGCTGTGTAGTGGATTATGTCTGGGGCTTCTCGGTATTTTAAGTGTACTGGTTCCACTCCGTAGACTATTTCTAGTTGTCTCTTGACCATTTCGTTTTCTGTTACCGCGATGATTGGTTGTTTGAGTCTGAATCTGGCAATCATTCTTGCGGTATATCCGGATCTTGTTAGGGTTACAATCTTGTCTATGGGCATTGAGTTTGCTATTAGGTTTATGGATTTACTCACTGTTTGGGAAATGTTGATGTAGCCGTTCATTTCTACTTTACTCGTTACCATGCGTTCTGCTTCTTTTGCGATTTTGGTCATCATTTCTACGCTTTCTACGGGATATTTTCCGATGGATGTTTCTCCTGAGAGCATGACTGCGTCGCTTCCATCTAGTATGGCGTTTGCCACGTCGCTTGCTTCGGCTCTGGTGGGTGTGGGATTGTTCATCATAGATTCCAGCATCTGGGTTGCGGTTATCACTGCTTTTCCCAGCTGGTTGCATCTTCGAATTATGTTCTTCTGGATGAGGGGAACCTTTTCATAATCTATTTCTACACCTAAATCTCCGCGTGCAACCATTATGGCGTCTGATTCATCTATAATTTCGGCGATGTTCTTTACGCCTGAATGGTTTTCGATTTTGGCTATTACTGCCTGTCCACTGTTGCCGATTTTGGCTCTCAGATTTTTTACGTCGTTAGCGTCTCTTGTGAAGGAGAGTGCTAGGAATTCGACATTGTGTTCTTTGGAGAATTCTATTGCTTGGAGGTCCTTTTGTGATAGGCTGGGAACGTTAATCTTTTTGTGGGGAATGTTAACTCCCTTGTTGTTTTCAATTATTCCTGCATCGAAAACTTGGAGGTAAAGTTTCCCGTTTTCCTTCTTTTTTATTTTTGTTCCTATGGCTCCGTTGTCAATGAGAATCCTGTCTCCCACATCCACCTCGTCATAAAAGTTGTAGGAGAAAGTGAGTTCTTCGTCTCCGAAACCAGCCACTACCATATCGCCCTCGTTAACCTCTCGGGGGCTCTTAATTCTTGTTCTGATCTCTGGCCCCTTAATATCCATAATGATGGGTATCTCCCCCACACTCCTCGTCAAATTAATAATTTCTTTGTACTGGTTGAAGTCACCGTGGGCAGTGTTTATTCGAACCACATCCATTCCTGCTTCATACATTTTTTTGATTGTTTTAAGATTCAAACTAGCCGGACCTATTGTGCATATTATTTTAGTTTTTTTCTCTCTTCTTCTAGCCATACTGAATCCACCCCAAAATAACATTCGAGTATTGAGAACAAAAATCCTGAATTTAAAAATAGTCCATGGCTGCCTTTGCACTTATGTTTTTTGTTTTAAATCCTGCCACACACTATTTATCTGGTTTATTCTCTCAATTTACTGCTATTTCTAATTGTATCATAGGAATATGAATTTATCCTTCACTGTCTAGGGGGAGTTTTTAACATACGTATCCTCTGGCTAATCTATAAATTTTTTACGTAGCTCCTCAGGCACCTTTAAGGGGAAGTCAATTTGTCCCAACCCTCGAGGTTAACCCTCTCCACCTTACTATTTCTTTTCTGATTAATTATTTCTCTTTTTTATTCTGATGTCCTCTAAGAAAAACTTTAAAGAATGTGTGCTAAAAGACCGTACTTGTGCAAGAATGGTTTTAGTAGTGGTGGTCGTTAGAGTGGGAAAACCGAAGGTGCTCCTTACCGGCGCTTCAGGTTCTATGGGAAAAATGGCTTTCCAAGAACTGCTTAAAAGGAAGGATGAGTTCGACATAGTTCTACTTCTTCTACCCTACAAAGACATAATAAAAGAATTTTCAAAGTATGTGGGCGGAAAAAAGGTACCAGTCGGGGGAAGAGGGATTGTTGAACATGGGGGATTGAAAATTGTGTATGGCGATTTGATCAACCCCGATGATGTATTGGAGGCGGTTAACGGCTGCGATTTTGTTCTTCATCCTGCTGCTTTGATCCCGCCTGCTGCTGATCATAATCCAGAACTTACAGAAAGGGTGAATTTGGGGGGCACTAAAAACATAATTAACGCCATCAAAAAGCAGCCAAACCATGGAGAAGGAGTAAAGCTAGTCTACATTTCCTCTATTGCCATATATGGAGATAGGCTTCCTCCTGTTCACAGAATAAGGGTGGGCGACCCTTTAATTCCCAGTGTCTATGACTTTTATGCTACGACAAAATTGAAGGCCGAGAGGGAAGTTATAGATTCGGGTTTGAAGTACTGGGTTTCACTGAGACAAACATATATTGCGATTCCCAACGCTCTAAGTTTAATGAATCCCATACTCTTCCACCAGCCCTCAAATACGCACATAGAACTCATCACCAGCCAAGACGCGGGATATGGACTGGTGAAGTGCTTGGACGCCCCAGACGATTTCTGGTGCAAAATATATAATATGGGAGGGGGAGAATCGTGTAGATTCATCTTTAAAGACTACATCAGAGACATGATGAAAGTAATGGGAATAGGGGACTACAGAAAAGTATTGGAGAGAAACTGGTTCTGCCTGAGAAACTTCCACTGCGGCTGGTACGAAGACAGCCACATCCTCAACAGGTACCTCCACCATCAGAGGCAGTCGCTAGAAGACCATTACAAACAAGTAAAGGAAAACATCCCAGCATACTACAAATTGGTAAAAATTGTCCCAAGAGGTATTATCAAAAAAATGATGGAAAGAATGGCTAAAAGTGAGGACGGACCACTTAACTGGGTGTACTCCAATAATCAGGGGAGGATTAACGCTTTTTTCGGATCAAAGGAAAAATGGGAGGCCATACCTGACTGGGACGATGAAACTCTCAACCGTGATGAAGAATCATACCTATTAGACCATGGCTACGATGAAACAAAGGCGGATGAAGATTTAACAATAGAAGACCTGCGTCAAGCCGCTAAATTCAGGGGAGGGGAATGCCTCTCAGAAAAACTCGTGGATATGAAGACAAAGCTAAAATGGAAATGTGCTTTCGGCCACATTTTTGAAGGCAGCCCCACACTTATACTCAAGGGAGGCCATTGGTGTCCTGAGTGCACACCTCCACCTTGGTTCTATGATAAAATAGCAAAGAAAAACCCGTTCCTCGCCCAAGTATACTATATAAATCACTCCAAAGACGAAAATAATTACTATGACTCAGTGATATGAGAAACACAAGTGGCGGAATATACGGCAAATTTTTGTCTCCTCTGAGTTGGAGTTTTGCTACAAGTTTCCGCATCCAACTCTGCTGCTATAGAAGAGCTTTTGTGATAATCCTCAGCGTCCCATTTGTACACGGTGCCGCATTAATGATAACTGACATGATAGGACGAAAAATGGGATGTATATTAGAATTTATCCTACAACTTTTCGGAATACTCGGAGAAAGTTTTTCCCGGCTATTTTGTCTATTTCCTGATCACTATAGCCCCTTTTAGCTAGCCCCTTGATTAGATTTGGAAACTTTGTGTAATCTTCAAAGCCTTCCATTTTTGTGGCGAAGCTGGCTCTATGTTCTGGCCTAAAGCCCAAAACTTGGAGAAACTCGCTTATCTTTTTAGCTAATGGTTCTGGAAGTGAGAAACCGTAGAAATCTGTTCCTATTCCCACATAGTCAACTCCCACTAGGTTTACGATGTAGTCAACATGGTCTAGCCAGTCCTCAATGGTGGTCTTGGGTCTGCTGGTTAGGAATCCGGGCACCGCGAGTACACCTATGTATCCTCCTTTTTCAGCTATAGCTTTAAGGAGCTCATCGGTTTTGCCTCTATCGTGGTCATATAACTTTTTGGAAAAAGTGTGGGTGGCCACCACAGGATCTTTTGAGTTTTCCACGGCGTCCATAGAGGTTTTAGGTCCACAGTGGGAAACATCCACCAATACCCCGAGCTTGTTCATCCTTTCAATAACTGTTAATCCATAGTTGCTAAGTCCCCCGTCCATCCTTTCCGTACACCCATCTCCCACCAGGTTTCTATAGTTATAGGTTAACTGCATTATTCGGACACCCATCATGTAATAAAGGTCTAATAAATCAATGTTGGAACCGATGTGCTCCAAGCTTTGAAAACTGAATATGATGCCTTTTTTATCCTGTTTGAAGGCTTTCTCAATATCCTCTGCTTTTAAAACCTTCACAAAGAAATCCTTCCTGGTGTCAACTATGTGTGTTAGAAAAGAGTAATTGTGGAAAACCCCCTCATAGGAGTAGGGTTTCTCGTGAATTGGGCCAACTGTCCAGCTCACACAAGTGACTCCCGACTTCCTCCAAGCATCCACATATTTTGAAAAATAATCATTATCTGAAGCAATGGTCTTGGCTGCAACCAAAATGAGATCTTGAATAATCTTCCAAGGACTAAGACCCAGAGACAACATCTGGTTACTGGTTTCTACTAAGTTATCCGACCAAACCATCGGACCGTGACTTAAAGTGTCTATAATTAGTCTAGAGTTCACAATTTATCTCCTCCAGTTTAACTAACCTTTATACCTATCTTTTTTATACTTCTAGTATATATTTGTTCCAGTTTTCTTAACCCAAAAATTACAGGCGACACGAGTTAGTGATGCTCCTCTCGCTCGTTTTTGTCTAACCCATAAATCTTCCAGAGCACATAGCAGATTTCGAATGAGTTTGAGTGGTGCAGCTAATAGTAACTTTTTTCAGCCAAAGTCCTTATGAATTCTCCACACATTTTACTGCAGCGCGAAAAGCATATTTCAGTCATTAAGATTTAATAAATCACGGGATTTTTTAAAATCTGGATGGAATTTCGATGAGTGAACTTAAAATCACTAATTCGGGGATAAATTTTCTGGATAATTTGTTGGGTGATGGATTCTTATCCAATTCTATTATTGTTATTTCACACCAGCCAGGCTCTAAAATTCGCCATCTAGGACTACAGATAGGATTAAACAAGTTCAATGAAAAGTTTCACCTGATCAACGTTACAAAACCGTTGGCGGGAAAGCCCCCGACTTCAAGTCGTGGGGATGAATCGCCAAAAAGCTTATAGGCTGGTATATTGATAGATTTATGGTTATCAATAGATGGAATACAGACATTCTCGAAACCAAGTCTATCCCATCAACTACCACCTCGTCTGGCGCCCCAAGCGCAGAAAGCCAGTCCTCGTAAACGAGGTAAAAATGCGGCTGGAGCAAATCCTG
This sequence comes from uncultured archaeon, assembly GCA_964510585.1. GTDB lineage: Archaea > Asgardarchaeota > Jordiarchaeia > Jordiarchaeales > Jordiarchaeaceae > Jordiarchaeum. The sequence goes on from CAZECW010000169.1 coordinate 18,708, forward strand.
AGAGAAGCAGCAAAGGAGAAGGACGTGGAAATCCCGGCGCTAGAAGCGCAACCAGACCACCTTCACCTGTTCATGTCTGCATATCCCCAACTTCCAGCCCACAAGCTCGTCAAGGCATTCAAGGGCCACTCGTCTCACCACTTAAGAAGGGAGCTCCCCCACCTGCTTAAGCTTCCGTCACTTTGGACGAACTCATACCTCTTTTCGACAGCGGAGAACATGTCGAACAAAACCATTCAGAAATACATCGAAACGCAGTCGAGGCTGTGAAAATGAAGCGTACAAACACGTTTGCACTCGCCCCAACGAAAAAACAACACAGGCAGCTGTCGGAGATCGCAGATGCATGCGCCCGACTGTGGAACGAACTTAACTATCGTCGCAGGCAATCTTTCTTCAAGGGCAAGATCAACTGGGAGAGCCGCGACCTCTACAACAAGTATAAGGGTATAGTGGGCTCCGCAACCGCCCAGCAAATCCAGAGGAAGAACAACGAAGCCTGGAAATCGTTCTTCGCCCTACTTAGACAAAAAGCCGAGGGAAAACTCCCGCCACACACACAAAAGGTGGCACCGCCGCGCTACTGGAAGGATTGGAAGAAAGGAAAGCGGAAGCTCTTGATTCTAATCAGGCGCGACTGCTATAGGATGGAAGCGGGCATCCTGAAGCTCCCCTCGAAACTGAAAGTAAAGTG
>CAZECW010000170.1:0-11733 GCA_964510585.1 uncultured archaeon
TCCAGGCATCCCTGGGGTGCTATGGGGCAGTAGCGGTTCACGATTTCTCGGAATTTCAGTTTCTGCAGCATGGGTTCGGTTAGGGCTAGGACTCCTATGCGCCTAGTTTCGGCTCCTCCTGTAAACTCAATCATAAAAAGTTCTCCCTGTGATATACCATAAACTTATATCTACACAACCCTACTTAAGAAGTGCGAAATACAAGTTTAAATAAACTTTAAAAACTCATCCATGGGATAGTAAAAGCTTAAAGGTTTAAATGTTCTCGGTTCTAAAAACAAAAATATATCTAAAAACTTATTCTAACAAAAAGTGTTACTAAGAGCTATTGGAGGAAAAAAAATATGCCAAAGAAAGCAAAAGCCAAGAAGGAGATAGAGGAGATAGAGGAGGAGGAAATAGAAGAAATCGTTGAAGAAATGGAAAAAGAGGCAGTAGAAGAAAAAAAGAAAAAGAAAAAGGTAGAGAAAGAAGAGAAGGAAGTGGTGAAAAAGGAGGGGGAAAAGGAGGAACGAGAAAAAAGAGAACCCATAGTTAGAGACGACCTATCCGAGATTGAAAATGAGATTTTAAGGATTATAGCAAACGAGCCGAGGAGACCAAGAGCCATTACAAGAATTTTGAAGGGTAAATTGAACCAGAATGAGGTAGTAGTTCTCCTAAGAAAGTTGGAGGAGAAAAAAGTCGTCAAAAGAGAAGGAGCCAAATCCTGGATAGCCGCTTAAAAACCAGGTAAAATTGTTTCACATGTCCAGTTTACCAGGGTTCAGAATGCCTTTAGGATCAAATACCTCCTTTATCTTTTTTATGTATTTTAATCCTCCTCCGTGTATTCTTCCCATCCACTCTGCTCTTAGTGCTCCTATCCCATGCTCAGCAGAAATGTTTCCCCCAAGAGACATGGCAGTTTCATAAACTTCTCTAGCCAAGTTTTTTAGTTTTCGCCATTCTTCAGGATTCCTCACATCTATTAGTACTCCAGAATGAATGTTGCCGTCTCCCGCATGGCCATAGAGGCCTACAGGGATTCCATATTTTTTTGATATTTCTTGAAATCTTTTCACCATATCTGGAATTTTGGAAATAGGCACACAAACATCTTCCGCTTCGTAGACGCGTACCAGTCTTCTATCTAGATTCATAATCGCCCCACCAGCGGCTTCTCTTCCCTGCCACAGCATTAGTTTTTTTTCTGGATCAGCAGTCCATTGAACGTTTAGAGATTTATGATTTTTACACGTTTCAACAATGATTTTGATTTGATTCTGAACCTCTTCACGTGTACCATCAACTTCAAAGTATAGTATGGCTTCAACCTCAGGTAGGTTTAATTCTTTAATATAAGCGTTTACTGCCTTGATAATTCCGCGATCCATTATCTCAATCGCAGCAGGCACCGTACGGCTAAGAACAGAGTTAACTGCTTTGGTGGCTTCGTAGATATCTTCAAATGGAGCCACTATTACCGCGGTTTCCTCTGGTAGAGGTATTATCCTAAGCAAGGCTTCTGTAATTATGCCGAGCGTCCCCTCGGTTCCCACAAACAGTTGCAATAAATCCAAACCTAAACTTCTCTTCAGAGTTTTGCCCCCTAGCTCAAGCACTTCACCCGACGCTAAAACAACCTTAAGGCCCAGAACAAAATTTCTGGTAACCCCATACTTTACCGCGGTCATTCCCCCAGCATTTGTAGAAATCATGCCTCCAATAGTGCACATTTTCTTGCTACCAGGAGTGGGGGGGAAAAAGAACCCACGCTTATTTAAAACTTGGTTAAGCTCATTCTGAATCACTCCTGGCTCCACCTTGACGCAGAAGTTATCCAAGTCGATTTCTAGTATTTTGTTCATCTTAGAAAGGTCTATAACTATTCCTCCCTTGAGGGGAACCGCCCCTCCGCATAGACCAGTCGCAGCACCCCTAGGAGTCACTGGTATTTCGTTAGTATTGGCGAACTTCATTATCTCAGAAACATGGTCTGTGGTCTGAGGAAAAACAACCACATCTGGAATTGAACTATATAGAGAAGCATCCATAGAGTAACAATACCTGTCAACAATGTCACTTTTAACATTCTCCTCTCCAACAATACCACACAAACTTTTTATCAGATCTTCTTCCAATATAGAAACACCTCATACAGGAACTGAATGCCACCAAAGCAACTGGTTCTTCCAGAAAAGGCGATGACAAATGGGAGTTAAATATATTGTCATCAAACATTTTCACTTAATTTTTAGAATTTTAGGGTAAAAATTAGTAGGTGCTCTTTTATTTGGAAATGACTGTAGGACTTTCGACTCTTTCTATGTACTCGTTTAGAGATTTTGCAGTCAGTTTTTTATTTCTCATAGCCTTTAGGGCTTTAACCAGAGCACTAGCCATTTTAAGGTTTGTTACCACGGGAATATTGTATTCCGTAGCCTTCCTCCTTATCACATACTCGTCGCTCATCATCTCGGCAAACTTTTCAAGAGTGCCAGTTCTCACAATATTTATTACCAGATCGATTTTACGGTTGACAAGGTAGTCTCTTATGTTTGGCTTTCTTTGTGTCTCCCTCATCTTGTAAACGGTTTCCACATTATTCAAACCTTCCCTTAAAAAGGCTTCAGCAGTATGCTCTGTTGCGTAGATTTTGTAGCCCATTTCCGAAAGTTCTCTTGCCAGGGGCAAAAGTTTTTCCTTAAGCTCCTTACCCCCAACACTTATTAGCACACTTCCACCATTTAAGGGCACTTTAAACTCCGCGGCTAAAAGAGCCTTTAGGAAGGCTTCATCAAAGCTCTCCCCGAGACAAGCTACTTCGCCAGTTGAAACCATCTCCACTCCAAGTACGGGGTCGGCTCCCTCGAGGCGCATAAATGAAAATTGGGGGACCTTAATTCCAGTATAAGGAATTTCTGGTGAGCGAAGAGCATTTATCTCCCTTAACTTTTTGCCCAACATGACCGCCGCAGCCTTCTCCATAAGATTGATGCCCTTAGTTTTACTTACAAACGGCATTGATCTGGAGGCTCTCAAATTACATTCAATGACATATACTTCACCATTTTTAACTAGATACTGAATGTTAAAGGGCCCCTTAATATGAAGGGCCTTGGCAATTTTGTGACTGTAATGCTCCACCTTGTCTATCGTATCCTTTGATAGGCTGTGGGTTGGTATGCTCATTGTTGCGTCACCGGAGTGAACACCGGCGTCTTCCACATGTTCTATAACTGCCCCTATAAGAACATCTTCACCATCACAAACCCCATCTACTTCAACTTCTCTAGCCCCTTCTATGAATTTGGATATTACTACAGGATGCTCTTTTGAGACTCTAGCGGCTATGACCAAGAAGTCTTCTAAATGTTCATCGCTGTAAGCCACCCTCATAGCTGCTCCTGAGAGAACATAGCTTGGTCGAACCAGTACAGGGTACCCCACCTTGTTGGCGAAGTTTTTTGCCTCTTCAAACGATGAAAGCTTCTGCCATGGTGGTTGGGGAATATTCAGTGAGTCTAGAAGGGCGCTAAACTTGGCTCTGTCCTCTGCCCTGTCAATGTCTTCCGCACTTGTTCCCAGAATTTTTACGCCATTATTAGCCAGTCTCATGGCTATATTGTTGGGCATCTGCCCACCCACAGAAACAATAATCCCAAGAGGATTTTCTTTTTCGTATATGTCCATTACCCTTTCAAAGCTCAATTCTTCGAAGTATAGTTTATCACTCATATCATAATCAGTTGAAACGGTCTCCGGATTGTAATTAACCATTATGGCCTCGTCCACGCCGTTATTTTTTAAGGCTAGAGTCGTGTTTACACAGCACCAATCGAATTCCACAGAACTGCCGATTCTATATGTTCCAGCTCCCAGAACTATAACTTTCTTCTTATCCTCGAAAACGATGTCGTCTTCTTCTCCTCCATAGGTCATGTATAGATAATTTGTTTTTGCTGGCCACTCAGCTGCCAGAGTGTCTATCTGGTTTACTACAGGCAGTATACCAAGTTTCTTCCTCAGTTTTCTTATCTCATCTTCACTTGTGTTCAGACAATTGGCGATTTGCTCATCTGAAAAACCTAGTCTTTTAGCCTCCTTCAAAGCCTTCTTAAGCTCTGGAGAATCAAGGTTAAGGTTTTTCAAATACTTCTCCATGTTAATTATGTTCTGTATCTTGTATAGAAACCATTTATCGATACCACTCAACGAATAAATTTCATCAACCGAAACCCCCCTCTTCAATGCCTTAACTATTTTGAATATTCTTTCATCAGTAGGATTAGCTAAAAGATATTTTATATGCTCTATGGGCTCTGGTTTAATCTCATCCAAATTCCCCACTAATCCTAAAGCGCCAATATCCAGCATTCGAACTGCCTTTTGAATAGCCTCCTCAAAGCACCGACCGATGGCCATAACCTCCCCCACACTTTTCATTTGCGTGCCGATGTGTCTATTGACATTGATAAACTTTTGAAGATCCCATCGGGGTACTTTAACAACCACATAGTCTAAAGCAGGCTCAAAACAAGCCGTAGTTACACCAGTTACCTTGTTGGTTAGTTCAGGCAGAGTGTATCCTATGGCTAGTTTTGCGGCAATGTATGCTAGGGGGTAGCCTGTGGCTTTTGATGCAAGTGCTGAAGAACGTGATAGCCGAGCGTTGACCTCAACAGCGTAGAAATCAAGCGACTGGGGATCTAATGCGTATTGGATGTTACATTCTCCTATAATTCCCAAATATCGTATAACCCGAATAGAAGCTTCCCTGAGAGTGTGGTACTCTTTGTTTGTGAGAGTTTGACTGGGAGCCACCACGATCGATTCTCCAGTGTGAATACCCATCGGATCAAAGTTCTCCATGTTACACACGGTTATACAGTTATTGTCAGAGTCACGAACCACTTCGTATTCTATCTCTTTCCATTTACCGACGTACCGTTCTATAAGAACTTGGGAAATCATGCTCTGAGCTAAGGCTCTACCTACAATATCTTCAAGTTCGTCCTTATTGTGGACTACACCAGAACCCTGCCCACCTAAAGTGTACGCTACTCTAACCATTACAGGATAACCTATTTTCTCAGCTATTTTAAGAGCCTCATCCACAGAGGAAGCAGTGGCACTATCCAGAACCTTAACTCCGGCTTCCATCATCGCCCTTCTGAAAAGTTCCCTATCCTCAGTGAGTTCTATGGCTCTAATAGGCGTTCCTAAGACCTCGACATTGTATTTTTCAAGAACACCGCTTTTAGCTAGTTCAACGCCACAGTTAAGTGCAGTTTGACCCCCGAAGCTCAGTAGAATTCCATCAGGCTTTTCTCTCCTTATAATCTCCTCAACAAAATAGGGAGTGACAGGTAACAAATACACTCTATCCGCAAATCCGGGGTCCGTTTGGATGGTTGCTATGTTTGGATTTACCAGAATAGTTTCAATGCCCTCCTCTCTCATTGCCTTCAAAGCCTGACTTCCAGAATAGTCAAACTCTCCAGCCTGACCAATTCTTACTGCTCCACTTCCCAGTATTAAGACCTTTTTAATCCAGCCAAGCTTAGGCATCTTATGCACTCTCCAACATGTTCAAGAAAATGTCGAAAATATACTCTGAGTCTACGGGCCCTGCGGAATGCTCTGGATGGAACTGCACAGAGAAAACGTTAAGCTTTTTGTGTTTGACTCCCTCAACGGTTTTGTCATTTACGTTGAGGAACCATACTTCCAGCCCCGTATTTTTAAGTGACTCCAAGCTAACTGCATATCCATGATTCTGTGTGGTGATGTAACACCTACCAGTATTCACATCGACGCAAGGCTGGTTCTGGGAACGATGCCCGTATTTTAACTTGTAAGTGTCACCGCCACAAGCTAGGGAAACTATTTGATTACCGAAACATATGCCCATCACAGGAACATTGTTTTCTATTAGGGTGCTGACGGTGGCGATTGTACCTTGAACCTTCTTGGGGTTCCCGGGTCCATTCGTAATTAATATTCCAGAGGGCTTATACTCCATGATTTCTTCTGCAGGGAAGTTATATGGGACCCTCACCACGTCCACCCCGCGGTGCAGGAGTTCACGTAGGATGTTATATTTTACTCCACAGTCTATGACAACAACTCTTTTTCGGCCCAAATTATTGTAAATTATTGGCTCCTTACATGTAACTTTAGATACGAGATCCGAATCGTTGGGGTCAGGTACTCTCTTGGCCTCATTAATTAGCTTATCCAAGTCGGGTTCCGCGTTTTCTTCAAAAACTTCTAAGATACCCAACATTACACCGTGTTCCCGAAGCTTTTTCGTTAACTTGCGGGTGTCTATTCTCTGTATGCCTGGTACACCCTCATTTTCAAGCCATTTGCCAAGAGTCTGCTGAGACTGCCAATGGTGTGGTGTACTACAATACTCGTGAACCGCTAGTCCTTCCACCTTAATACTGTCGGATTCAAAAAAGCTGCGAATCATCCAACGGTCAAAAACATTCCAAGGAGGAACTCCGTAGTTACCTATTAAAGGGTAGGTTAGAACCAGAATTTGACCTTCATAGGAGGGGTCGGTGAGTGCTTCAGGGTATCCTACCATTCCAGTATTGAAGACCACTTCGCCGCAAACCTTACCTGTGGCGCCAAACCCCGTTCCTATAAAATAGGAGCCGTCCTCAAGCACCAGTACAGCTGTTCTTTCTTTTTCGGATAACTCTTTATTGAACACTGCAACCCTCGGCAAACTCATCATTCTGAATATTTAAATTTTATGAAGTAAATGGAACAACACTTTGAAAGCAGTGTTCCACTATCCTGAATAACCAATAAAGGATTAGCGGTCAAAAAAGATGTTTTTTGAAGAAGCGGATAAGGGAATGCCGAGAATGTAGTCGGCGTCAATCAGATTCAAGAGTTTTGCCGCAACTCCAATACGGTACATTACCCTGTTATCCACACTTATTAGAGCCGCCGTTTTTACAGCTGAACCAATTGCTATACCTAGGTCGACAAGTTTAAGACAACAAAAGGGCCCTGGAAAAGGGACACCGCTTTTTTCATGCTTCAAAAATTCTTCGCAGGTGGGAAAACCACAAGCGCCACAATTAACTTGGGGAGTATCGGTATTTTTAATTCCCAAAAGTAGAACAGTTATAGCTTGCTCCACTCCCCTGGCGTCTCTATGAAAATTTTCCCCTGCAACTTCAGCCAGTTGATGCATTTGTTCCGCTATTTTTTTCTTCTCCTCATCAGAAACAAGCGCTATAATAACTGAATCTTGACCCAAACCCTTGGGTGCAGTTTTCGCACTTATCATCATTTGGAGAGCAACACTCAACACAGCTTCCTTCTTCACATCATCAAAATATTTGACCATACCTAATCCTCCAATTTGTTTTAATAAAACATTTAAAATCCCCTCATAGAAAACAATAAGGAAACTAGTTTGTAATTCCATTTATCAATTTTTGAGGGGAAAAATTTCTTTTAAGCTAATCCAGAATACTTGCTTTGCTCCTAAGCTTTCTTAGGGTCTCATCCAGAGTCTCAACCACCACTCTGGTACCATTTATAGTCTCCATGAATCCTATTTCACTATGATATCGGGGAACAACCTGTATATGGAAGTGCTTTACGCTGGCACCAGCAGCTTCACCCTGATTAATACCTATGTTAAAGCCATGGGGATGGTAAACTTCCTTAAGCAGCCTCACAGATTTCTGGGTTAACAGAAATAGTCCGCTGACCTCCTCACTACTCAACTCCTCAAAGTCTTCAACATGCCTGATAGGGAAAATCAAAAGGTGACCAGGATTATAAGGATATATGTTTAGAACCACCATGTAGTCCTTGTTTTCATAAACAATTTTTTGTTGAACCTCTGGATTTCTCTCCGCTATAGAGCAAAGAATGCAATCCACTTTTGGCCTGTTTTCACCTCTAGCATAATTTCCTTTAGAGGGAACACAAATGTAGGAGCGAAACTTCTTTATCAACCTTCTATCACTCCAGCTCCTTGTAAGGGGGGAGATAATTCTCACTTAGCATTATTCCAGAATTTGAAGCGTTGTATAAAGATTGCTAGAACCTTATTTTAAAATATTACGCCTTATATAAACCAATTACGAACGAGAGGAAAGCAAGCAAACCTATAACTTCAAATGCAACCAGATTTTTAGCCGTTAAATTGGTTAATATGGCACTGTACGTGAATCCAAAAGCATTTAAATAATCCGCAATTAAGCCGTCGTAGGGGTGATAAGCTCCAGCTACACCTCCATATAAATTCATAAAAAACAAAATGGTAAAAGCGCCCATAAAGAACAGAAGGAAATTGGAGCCTGAATTCTTATATGAGTAGTAAGCTAGACCCGCTAAAAGCAGGTATCCACAGCCTATGGCAACCATCAAAACAGAAGCTACATCAAATAAGAAACTCATTTACTTCCCTCCTTAACTAGCTCACCTCTACTCCTACTAGCGAAAATCATAGCCAAGCCGAAAAACGCTATGGCAATGAAATGAAAAGACTGAAAAATAAGCCACATTTCCTGCTGGGCATAAAACATGTAATCCAAACCAAACTTCAACCAATCATAAACATCTACAAGGTAATAATAAGATAAATCAAGTACAGGCTCAAAATAAAGGGAGCCAATCTCAACCATCATTAAAACTAGAAAGGATAATGCGAGAAAAACAAAGAGCGCCCCTCTTCCCTTTCTATAATAAAAAACTATCGAACATCCGCAAAGAAGGGCATAGCCTACAATAGCAATTAAACCCAAGTACATCACAAGAGGTTCAAGCATAGCAACAGATCCAACCACAAAAACCACCAACCTAAAAATCGTACACTAATATGCGCATTACCTCTAAAAATCTTTCGAAAAAAAATAAAAATAAGAGGAAAAAGAAACTCGGTTCTTTTATTTCTCCTGTTGTAGCTTTCATCTTTTTATTGTAGGGTAGGATTTTTGCCGCTCTTCGCTACGTGGTGATTCCAAAGTTTCAGTAATAGATTTGGGCTGGGTATGTTTAAAAAGAGACGCTAAAAAACGCTTCTTTTGGAAAAATAATGGAGCCCGGGCAGACCCTTACAGCCAAAAATTACCTAAAACAAAATCATCTATTATAATGTAGCAGGTGGAAAACAATTCAAATCCTAGCAAAGAATCAGCGCCAGAGTAGAAAAAAGATCCAAAAATAAATAAAAAGAGAAAAAAGGGGGCTAAACTACATCATGCCAGGCATCCCGCCCATACCGGGTGGGCCGCCTCCGGGCGTTCCAGGTTTTCCTCCAGAAGAACCCTCGCCGCCCTTGGATTCACTGTGAGGCTTGGAAGCTATGACGTCATCAATTCTTAGGATCATCTCAGCAGCTTCACTTGCTGAAGCTATAGCTTGCTTCTTCACACGCAATGGTTCAAGAACACCCGCCTTAAGCATGTCAGCGACTTCGCCTGTGTTAATGTTTACACCCATCCAAAGGCCGTCCTTCTTCTCGTGAGCCGCACGAAGCTTCACAATGATGTCCAGCTGATCATGACCTGCATTTTCGGCCAGCGTCTTGGGAATAATTTCTAGGGAATCAGCGAAGGCTTCAATAGCTAATTGTTCACGACCACCGATTGACTCTGCGTAATCTCTTAAGCGTTTTGCGATTTCTACTTCTGGTGCTCCGCCTCCAGCCACCATCTTCCGATCTTCGATTACGTCTCTGACCACACTGAGTGCATCGTTCAGAGCGCGCTCACCTTCATCTACAACGTGTTCAGTGCCGCCTCGAATTACAATGGTTACAGCTTTGGGGTTTTTACATTCACGAACATAAACCATCTTGTCTGTTGCAACCTTAAGTTCCTCAACAAGACCTGCGTAGCCTAGGTGTTCGGGTTTAAGCTCCTTCAAACTTGTAACGATGGTAGCGCCGGTGGCCTTGGCTAACTTTTCCATGTCTGATTTCTTAACTCTGCGAACTGCTGCTATGCCTGCCTTTGCCAAATAGTGTTGTGCAGTGTCATCTATGCCCTTCTGGGAGAATATGACGTTTGCTCCAGTATTCTTTATGGTCTCAACCATCTGTTTAAGTAGGTTTTGTTCTTCGTCTAGGAAGGCTTGCATCTGCGTTGGGTCGCTTATCCGGATTTCTGCATCGAACTCCGTTTTTTCAATTTCTATCGCTGCGTCCACCAGTGCTATTTTCGCATTCTTGATTATTTTGGGCATAGCTGGATGTACTAGTTCCTTATCCACCACCATGCCTTGTACCAGTTCTGTTTCTAGAATACTTTTTCCCTGCTTTTTAACCAGATTAACCATGTCTCGGTTGGCTTCAATTTTGCCATCCTTTTTTTCTGCGATTTGTTTTATGGCTTTTACTGCAATGTCTGCGAAGTGTTCTTTTGCTCCCAATACTGATTTGCTGTTCATAGAGGTAACTGCAATTTTTTTGAGAGTTTCCACGTCTTCGGGGTCTACTTCGATAGCTATCTGATCTAGTATTCTCTTGGCCTCATCTGTAGCTTTCTTGTATCCACTAACTATAATTGTTGGGTGAATTTTTTGGTCAAGGAGCTCCTCTGCTCTCTTCAAAAGTTCACCTGCAATTATGACCGCGGTGGTAGTTCCGTCGCCGACCTCATCGTCCTGGGTTTTTGCCACTCCGACCAGCATTTTAGCGGCTGGATGTTGAACATCTATCTCATCCAGAATCGCTGCACCGTCGTTTGTTATGGTAACGTCTCCCAGACTGTCAACGAGCATCTTGTCCATGCCTCTTGGTCCCAGTGTAGATCTCACAGCTTCTGCTATTACTCTTGCAGCCATTATGTTTGACCTTTGTGCATCTTTTCCACGAGTTCTTTCTGAGCCTTCTTTAAGTATTAGTACAGGTACTCCTCCTAGTTGTGCCATTTACTTTTCCTCCAAACATTTTTGTTTTTAACATTTGATGATTTTTATTCGATTTTTATTCCTCTTCCTTTTTTCTCCTTTTTGGGAATTTTTATTTCTAATATTCCGTTTTTGTAGCTTGCTTTAGCTTGTTCTGGAATAGTTACAGCTGGAAGTTTGACTTTTTTATAGAATTTGTCTCCAGCTTTTATCTCCACCTCATTTTCTGTGCTGTTTAGCTGGATGTCTTGTTTATCTATTCCTGGTGTTTCGGCTACAATTATTATTTCATTCTCCGTTTCAATCACGTCTGTGAGGGGTTCTCTGACTTCTGATAACCCCTTCAACACAGAGCTTGGTTCAGATCCCAGTCCAGTTCCCCTAGGTAGGTTTCCGAATTCTCTGATTTCTGGTTTCCCATCTGGTCCAATTGTCATACTCCATCCATAGACAAAGGGCCCCGTTATTTCCGTTCCATCAGAGAGCCTTCTTTTAGGAAGTTTTTCTAGGTCTTTTAGATCTATTCCGGAAAAAGGAAAGTCAGACAGGAACTCTCTCTGCATCTCTTCAAACATTTCCCTAATTTCGTCGAACAAGTTTCTGTACCTTTTTCTCCTTTCCCAGAAACTCATTGGTGTCACCCTTTTTGGATTCACTTCGGAGAAATGAGTTAGATTCACGTCGGGGTGTACCAGCACTTCTATATAAATATTTCGAATCAAATGCTGTGTTGCATAATTCTTATTTTTTTAATTTATTTATATATTATTTTGAATTTTTTGCAATTTCACATTGTTAATTTGAAAAAATTTAAGAAAATTAAATAAATTCATTAGAAAAAGTAAAATTATACAACACAGC
>CAZECW010000171.1:0-17669 GCA_964510585.1 uncultured archaeon
TGATCTGGTAAGGCTTCCCAAAGGGAAGCACAAGGGCTTTGAGGGTGTAGAAAGCGTGTCACCGCAGCCTCGGAAAGTGTTCATGAAGGTGAAAGAGACCATTCCAAACCTCGAAGTGTACAAAAGACTTTTTATGCCCCAGAAAAATTTATAAAAATAAGCGAGTATTTATGTTTAACTTCTTTAGCGTGTACACGCGGCTCATAATTGGGATTCAACCTTCTCTTATTATTTACAGGGAAGGAGGGTATAAAAATTGATAGAAATTAGAAACTGGCACAGTATGCCCACAGAGGAAGTAATGAAAATCCTGGAAACCACACCCCGAGGATTAACCAAGGAAGAAGTTTCCAGAAGACAACAAATATATGGACCAAACAAAATCGAGGAAGTAAAAAAGCTATCCGCCCTCAGACTGTTCCTCAGACAGTTCCAAAATGCACTCAACTACATTCTATTTCTAGCAATAGTGATATCAATAATTGGAGCCCACATCGTCGACGCGATGGTAATCCTAATTATAATCTTCATAAACACCATTCTGGGTTTTGTTCAGGAGTACCGCTCCGAAAAGGCTCTTGAAGCCCTCAAACAGTTGTCCGCACCCAAAACCCATGTAATAAGAGATGGTAAGGAACGAAAAGTAAACACTGAAGACCTTGTCCCGGGAGACATAGTGGTTCTCACCACTGGAGACATTGTACCCGCAGATATGCGTCTCCTCTCTGCAGTAAGACTACGTGCACAACAAGCCATACTTACAGGCGAACCAGGCTCTGAAGAGAAACACATCGAGCCTTTGCCCGAAGACACACCCCTAGTAGACCGACGAAATATGGCCTATTCTGGCACCACCATCACCGGAGGCAGAGGCACCGGGATAGTGGTAGCCATAGGCATGGACACTGAAATGGGGAAAATCGCCAAGGAAATTTCTGAGGCTGGAGAAGAAAAAACACCTCTCCAAAAGAGAATAACACGCCTAGCAATTCAACTCTCAATCCTCGCCGCAATCCTCTCAACAAGTTTGGGCATCTTAGCATTTTTGAGAGGTATCCCTACATACGACGCCCTCATGTTTGCATTAGCAGCGGCGGTGTCAAGCATTCCCGAAGGACTCATTCTTGTTATCACCCTAGTCCTTGTGGTTGGCATAAGAACGATGGCCAAGAGAAATGCGATTATCCGCAAACTACAGGCAGTTGAGACCCTGGGCTCTGCAACAGTAATATGCACCGATAAGACTGGGACTCTAACCAAAAATGAGATGACAGCACGCGCCCTATACCTTAATGGTGAACTTATAGAAATTACTGGTGAGGGATACACACCTGTAGGTGATTTTCGGAAAGACGGTACCTTAATAAAACCTGAGGAACATCCCCACCTCAGACTATTTCTGAGGGCTATGGCCCTGTGCAACGACGCTCAAATAGTTCAAGAGGATGGCCGGTTCTCTATTTTCGGCGACCCCACCGAGGGAGCTTTGGTGGTAGCCGCAGCCAAAGGAGGTATAGAGAAGGAGAAGGAAGAAAAAGAAACTCCCCGCGTAGCAGAGGTTCCCTTCGAGCCCGAACGAGCGTGTATGACTACTGTTCACCAGTTCGCAGATGGGAAAAGGCACATCTATACTAAGGGAGCCCCAGAACGTGTGGTAAGCTTTTGTAATGAGATATATGTTAATGGCAAAGCTATAGAGTTTACTTATGAGCTGCGAAACCAAGTATTGAATGAGGCCCACGAATTGGCAGCTAGGGGTTACCGGGTTCTGGGAGGGGCATACAGAGTGATAGAGGACTCAGAACAACATTTGGACCTAGATGAGTGTGGCAAAGACTTGGTTTTCTTGGGATTGGTGGGGATAGTTGACCCTCCTAGGAGGGAGGCTATAGAGGCGGTTGCAAAATGCAAAAGTGCAGGAATCAAAGTTGTCATGATTACAGGTGACCACCGAGAAACTGCCAGAGCAATAGCGGAAGAAATTGGAATAATGACCAAAAAGGATCTAATCCTTGAGGGAAGGGAACTGGACAAAATACCAGATGAAGAATTCGCAGAAATAGTGGAGTCTGTTAAGGTTTTTGCTCGAACTGAGCCCCGTCACAAGCTCAGAATAGTAAGGGCGTTGAAGGCTAGGGGTCACATTGTGGCTATGACTGGAGATGGAGTCAATGATGCACCTGCCCTGAAGGAGGCAGATGTTGGCATTGCTATGGGCATAACTGGCACCCAGATTACCAAGGAGACCTCGGATATGGTTTTGGCCGATGATAATTTCGCCTCCATAGTTGCAGCAGTTGAGGAGGGAAGAACAACCTTTGACAATATGAGAAAAGTGGTTGCCTACCTGATAACAACTACTATAAATGAAAACATAGTTTTATTCACCGCTCTTTTCCTTGGTTTCCCTCTACCCTTCCTACCTCTTCAGATCCTGTGGATTAATATGGTTACTGACGGTCTTTGCGATAAGACCTTGGCGGTTGAGCCAAGGGACAGGGATGTTCTTCAGGAGCCTCCTCGACCTCCTAAGGAACGGATCGTCACGAGGAGCGTAGCTTATCGGATGGTGTTTTTAGCTTCGATTATGGCTTTGGGAACGATTCTTGTTTACTATTTTTCCATTCAGTCTTTGGGACCTTTAGTGTTTATCTATGGTTATAAAGAACCCCGAACCATGGCTTTCTACACCCTTGTTTTCTTCCAGCTTTACAATGCTTTAAATATGAGGTCTCAGGAATATTCTCTGTTTAAGATTGGGTTTTTCTCAAACAGGTACCTTATTGCAGGTTTCATCATTTCATTTGTTTTGAACATCTCTATTGCCTATGCTCCGTTCTTCCAAGAACTCTTCCAAATCATGCCGTTACCCCTCAATGACTGGATCATAGTGCTTCTGGTCAGTAGCAGCGTTTTAATAATAGAAGAAATCAGAAAGCTTTTCGTACCAAAGCTATTCACCAGAAAATCCTCTGCGCCAAAAGGAGTGATTGCCTCATAGTCCTGTTTGTTGCTTCTGTTGGAACCGTTTTTTGAACTTGCTTTTCCACATTTTTTGCCTATTTTTTATTGAGTGTTTTTACGCTAAAATTTAATAAGGTGTTCGCAGAACATTTTTTTCGCGTGTTTATTCATAATTTCAGGGTGATGAAATGTATAGGAGAATAATGGTGGCCACGGACGGTTCTGAACATTCTGTGAAGGCTGTCGATCATGCAATCGAACTTTGCAAGAGTACTGGGGCGGAACTCTTGGCGGTCAGCGTGGTTAACATGGATGCCATCTCATGCATGGAAGATAGTGATAGGGATGTTTACTGTAAAGTTCAAGACGCTCTCGAAAAGAGGGCAAGCGACATTCTCAATGAGGTTGAAAAAAAGGCAGTCAAAGAAAATGTGCTGGTTAAAAAGATAATACAGGTGGGAGACCCCTCAGAAGTAGTAGTGGAATTAGCAAAAAGGGAAGGGGCAGACCTGATAGTGATAGGAACCAGAGGGCTTCTGGGTGTTAAAAGAGTAGTGCTGGGAAGTCATGCGGAAAAAATTGTGAGATGGGCAAGTGTACCTGTCCTCGTGGTGCGCTGAAGCACCTTTTCTTTTATCCCAATTCCTTTTTGACAAAAATGTTTTACTATTTTTTTAATAAGCCATTGCTCAGAATTTGGTATACTTCAGTCTATTAAAATATGGGAACCCTAGCCGATTCGGAGGAGGATAAACTTATCTTACTGTTTCTCATTTCGTTTTCTCAATTTCACATTTTCGTATACTAATCGGAACCATACCTATATTAGTTAGAGCCGTAAATCTTTATTTTACAAATTTCCAAGTAACGACTCATAATCGAAATTATTGGTGTAATTTTGATCTTATCCTGAAGATTATTCAGAACAATAGACTTGTTCTTATTTTTAATATTACTTAACTAGTTGTATACTGCTGGGGAATATTCCGGCCCTAGGCGACTTACCATATATTTTTTCGAGTTCTTCAACCATTTTTTGAAAGTTCTTTTGGAAAATTGTTCTTTTTGGGTAGTAGTGAAGAACATCTGCTCTACTGAGGTTGGGAGAGAATATTCCGAATGGGTTGTTTGATAGGGCTTGAAACAATAAGTGTTCACCCCAATTTTGGTACAGTCTGCATCCGGTTTCTCCAAGTAAGGAGTGGTATCCACGTCCCTCAGTGGCTGCGGTCATAAAGATGATGGCCGCATCGCGCTTAAATAGTTCTTGGGCACTGAAAAATATTGGAAATCCCTTTACTGTTTGCGATAACTCGGTGTCCTCTGGATAGAGGTTGAAGAATCCAATGTCTAGTCTTTCATCTGGGGAAAGTTTTGGTAACTCAGTGTGATACACCTTTTTTGCCAGCTCTACAGCTTTCCTGTGCGCTTGAATATAGTGCCCTGCAAAGATCCCAGCGATTCCCCGCTTCATGGTAGAAACCAGATTTATACTGAAATCCAGTCCCACTCTGCTGCAAACGTCTTCAATGTCCATCCTCAGTTCAGTAATAAATCCTAACCCCACCCCTATTCCCTTTAATGCGGCTTTATGATTTGCCTCAAGTGTCTGGATGCCGCAAACTCCGGGAAGTATTATTTTTGCTCCACCACCGAAACCTGCGAGTGGATGGGGAATTACTGTTCCCACCGCAATCTTCACGTCTGCCTCGTAGTATGTTTTATTTATGTAAATTGGTGTTCCCCTGTTTGAATATCCTATAAAGACTAGGTTCTCGTATGGGTGGTGGTTTTCAATGTTCACGCTATCCACCACCTTTTCGCCAACCTTTTTTATGAAATCTTCCCGGGTCATGGGCCGGTGTGCGCCCAAAGCTGCTATCAGTGTGACATTCTCGTTAGATAATCCTGCCTCATTTAACTCCTCTAGAACAAGTTCACAAATTGTTCCCGCTCTTGTAGGGCGAGAAATGTCCTCAACTACAATTACTGCATTTTTCTTTCCCCGAGCAATCTCTTGTATAGGAGGCGCTCCAATAGGGTTTTTTATTGCAGTTTCCAATTCTTCCAGACTAGTGATCTCCTCTGCATCGCGCATACGAAATAATTGAACACTCCAAGTGTCTGGAAATTCAAGGACATACTCCTCTTTTCCATACCATGCACTCCAAGGAATCGTGATGGATTGCACCAACTCTTCTCACACCCTTTACCACAATTAAGCAAAGATTTCCAGATTTTTAACTCTACCATTATATAACCTACCTTTAAATCAAGGGTGTTTTATGCATTGGTTGATTGCAGAACAGTACTTATGGTTCATGAAGCCCAAGAGGCATTCCAACTGCTGTTTACCGCACTCACTGGCATTTGGAAAAATAAGGTTCTCCACACCCACAGCTTATTTCCAGTAAGTCTGAGCAACTAATGCTTTTTAACTAAAATAAAGGTTCGCTTCTTTTTCTATAAAAAAAGAAAGGGTTGGGGCTGTTACCACCACCTCAGAGGTTCACCCTTAACTGCTCGCCAGATAAGATATATAACTACTATTACTGTCGAAGCAATGGCTACAAGAGTAACACCGTAACACAGTCCCACAGTAAACAGGGTTAGAAAATTCATGGAAAGACTTGACAACCATACTGATATTAGACCAATAGGCACAACTAGTATGAAAAGGTATAATGCAGACAGCCAGCCCTGTTTACTTGAAACTCCATCCTTTTCCGACTCCAATTCCGGCACCTTGGCAATCCCAAGAAAAAGTGGAACCGTAAGTAAACATAGGCGTGAACCCGCAGCCTCAATGAAAACATCGAAAGAGATGGAAAAGACTGTACCACCAAAACTAGCAGGGTAAAGCCAGAAGTTAACAAGCCAAGGCATCCACGACTGGCCACTCATAATCCAGTAGTAGGCGAAGAACACCGCGTAGCCTCCAGACATCCAAATACTGGGATCAATTACTGGAATTGCCACGTAGCGACGCCAACCCCACAACTGCAAAGTCCAAGCAAACCAAAAAATGTAAAATGCGAAGGCAGAAAAGTGGAGAGCGGCAAACTTCCAATATCTGGGACGCCTAGCATTCAACGCTGCGAGAGCAACAAAACCAATAATAGTCATAGATATAAATGAGCCCACAGCGTTAGGTCTAAATAGCCAACGTACACTAACCGAGGTGCTCCAGACAAATTTGGAATACAGGTCTCCCATAGGTCCAAACACGTGTAGGAATGATGGGATTCCTCCGCTGGCAATAAACATGAGAACCGAATCATTGAACAAAAGCAGAACTATTACTATGAGCAGCCACAAAGCCTTCTTGTACTCCTTCCTGAAAGCGTGTCTCGCAAAAAGGAAAGACAAAACTGTCGGTGTTCCTCCCTCACGGAAAGCCAGAATAATGGACGGAATAGGATATCCGACACTTATTCCTCCCAGAAGCTGTATTGGAGCACTAAATTCCCGGGCGCCAATGGAGGCTGCGCCTATCTCAGCAACAACGTATAAACTGAAGCCAAAGACGAAAATCCAGAACGGAGTGCGGTCCCCTTTCCTCAAATAATAAGCCACAATTATTATGCCCACAATGCCAAAGATAATTTCACCAGTTAAGAATCCTCCGTTCGTTATGAGAATCATTCGGAGCTGATTAAAGAAGGGATCAATCATTTTTTCACCCTCAAGACCAGTTTTGAAAAATTCTTTAATTTATCCAATATTTATTTTTTACTCCTAAAATCTACTACATTATTTGAAAAATTAAATAATTAAAAAATACGCAAGAGTAACTTCTCACTTAATTTGTTTGTTTATGTGCAGCTGCCATTTTCTACGTATGTCAACTTTTTGAATGATTTTTTTGGTTCTTATTTGAAAATTATTCCCTTAGTCTTACAAACGATTATTTCTCGAATTTCTGCAAAGTATTGGGTTAATTTATTTTTAGGCGGTTTTTCACTTTTCGGATGGTATTACTAGTTTTTGATTAGGTGATGCTTGTATTGGTAAATTTTTTTATATTTTGTTAATGGTTTTTTAATAAAATTTATTTTTTATTTTTAAATTTAAAATATTATATTTATGAATATTTCTATACTGTTAAACATTTCAGAATTCATTTTAGTGCTGTATAGAAAAATTAATAAACAGAAACTATTTACGTTCTTATGAAGGAAGTTAAACAAAAAATTGGTGAGAGGTTGGGTGTAAGATGCGCACTCTTGGCTTAAAGGTGAGAATGTTTATAGTAATAGCGCTACTGTTCTCAATCCTCTTTGCATTATTTGCCGGCATATCCTACCTGCTCGGTTACTTCCAGCCCTGGATGTATGTTATCATGGCACTAGTTATCATGGGCATACAGTACTTCACTGGTCCCTACATTGTCGGTTGGACTATGAAAGTGAAGTATGTGACTCCGCAGGAGGAGCCTCGGCTGCACCGCATAGTGGATGGTTTAATCTGGAAGCTAGGAATACAGAAGCCCAAAATAGGAGTATCCCATGTTAAGGTTCCCAACGCCTTCGCCTTCGGAAGATGGAAAAGCGATGCTCGCGTGGTGGTGACCAAGCCCCTGCTAGAAAAACTTGATGACGGTGAACTAGAAGCCGTAATAGGACATGAATTATCCCACGTGATTCACCGAGACATGATCGTACTAACAGCTATCAGCGTTATACCTTTGATATGCTACTACATCTTCCTGAGCTTAGTGTGGGGCGGAATGGGAACGGGAGGAAATAGAAACGCCGGATATGCTGTACTAATTGGACTAGCAGCCTTCGTCATGTATTTTGTGACGAATCTACTGGTTCTCTGGGTGAGCAGAGCAAGGGAATACTATGCAGATGCGGGCAGCGCAGAAATGACCAATCAACCATACAACCTAGCTTCAGGACTTTACAAACTGGTGCTAGCAAGCAAAGACCTAGATGAAAAAGCTCTCCATGAAGTCGAAGGGGTAAAAGCCTTTTTTGCAACAGATCCTACTAAGGCTGCAGGAGAAATCAGAATGCTCATTGAGGCAGACCTAAACAGAGACGGGAAACTGGACGCCTACGAAGTGAAACAATTCGCAAACCAAGCAAAAATGAGAAAATTCTCAGCGCTCGCAGAACTATTCTCAACACACCCAAATCCAGTAAAGAGAATCATAAAACTAGCGGAAATGTACTAATGGGAACCCTGAAAAGCGATAATGAAGGATGCGGATAGCGCCCCCTTCAAAAAATTTTTCGCTACTTTTCTTTGTCATATAATTCTACCTTTTTCAAAATATTTGATTGAGGTTCTGAAAATTTTTCAAATTAACATTGTAAAGTTGCAAATAATTCATCAAAACATGCAAAAATTTAAAAAAAATAAAACTGCTGCGTAGGGGATTATTTTTTTATTTTTGGTGGTGTGCTACTTTTTTGATGCTCTGTCTTTAAGTATTTTCTCCACGCATTTCATGGCTGATTCTGCTGCGGCGTTCATTCCCACTCCTCTTCCTCGATAAGTATCTCCTGCGAAGTAGAGTCCCTCTACTCCTGGGGCTTTAATATCGGGTTTGTATTTTCCCACCATTCCGGGTTTTTTGGCTAAACCGTCTATTCCCACGTATCTTGCTGGAAGTGTCCATTCCACATGCTCATCCAAACCCGGAAATATGTAGTTCAAGTCGTCCCATAGGATGTCTAATCCTTCTCTTACCCACCACTTGTCAAGGGCGTTTTCAGTTTCGCAGGGGCAACCCATGGATAAAAGGAATTTTCCTTCTGGGGCAGAGTCTGGGTCAATGTTTGAGGGGGAGTAGCATTGGAGCGGTAGATTTGTTTGAGGTAGGCTTAGTGATACTCGGAATTTATTATCGTTCCAGAGGGGTTCATCTAATCCAAGGATGTATCCAATGGCTGAGGAGGTTTCTCTGGCTAGGCTGTTTATTTTGCTTATGAACCATGAAGGGAAATCTTCAGATGTGAGGATTGCTTCTAGATTCCATATGGGAACCGCGCAGATCACGGTGTTGGTTCTCAAAAATTCGGTGTCGTAAATCAACCAGTCCTCAAAGTTTTTTGGTGCGTCTCCGACAACGTTTTCCACTGTGACTCCTATAACCCTTCCCTCCTCAATTATCACTTCGTCTACCCCGGTGCCAGTCAGGATTATGCCACCTCTATCTCTAATTGTTTCAACCATGGGTTTTACTAGATTTATGGTTCCTCCCTTGGGGAATCCAGCTGTGAGAAGTTGTCCTTTCTTTTCCAGATTCTTTTTCATTTCGTATATTACTTCGCTTGCCGCCATTTCCTTCCAGTCTGTAAGGGTTGTAATCATCATTCCCAGATAATTAAAAAAGTCGTGGACGTCTGGATCCTCGGTTATTCCTTCCACCCATTCTCTAAGTGAAACATCATCTAACCTATCGATGTCTTGGTAGCTGATCTCGATGATCGCTTTAACCACTCTTTTGAAGTTTTCATTGTGGGCAGGGCTAACTTGTCTTAGCTCCGAAATGTCCAGCCACCCATCATTCTCCCAAACATTCACACCCTCAGACCAACCCGCCAGTTCAATCTTTCTATTAATTCTTGCCAACAAATCCGCCACGGAGCTGACATCCCCTCTGGAGAGAGCGTGAAGGCCAGTATCAATGGTGAAGCCTCTAAAATTCGTAGTGGTGGCGCGGCCCCCAATGTAGTTAAGCTCGTCGTAGACAGCCACCCTAAAACCATTAGAGGCCAGAAGTGAGCCGCATCCCAGGCCAGCAATGCCGGCGCCAACAATTACCGCGTCAAAATCATAATCCATCATGAAAATCAATTCCTAAAACTAATTCAAAAATTGTGTTTTAACTTCATTTGCCACCCTTTAAACTTTATTCTCAACAGCATTTATGGCGAATTTCAGAAATGAGTCTATGTTCTAAGGATTTTTTGTATTTTTTATTTGTGTTTTTGATGGAAAAAAAGAAAAACTAAGAGGTATTATAATAATTTTAATTTGACTCGATGGAGATGATTTGTGATGGGCAGTTATAAGGACATAATTTTTGAGAGAAAGCCTCCTGTTGCATGGGTGACCTTTAATAGACCAGAAAGGCTCAATGCCATATCCCTAACTCTGATAGAGGAATTGGGAGATGTGCTGGACAAACTTTGGAATGATGAGGAAATTAGGGTACTAGTCTTAACGGGTGCAGGAGACAGGGCTTTCTGTGCGGGAGCAGACATTACAATGTTTCAAGGGAAAAGTCCCAACACTATGTTTCATATCATAAGAAAAATAGTTGAAGTTACCGAGAAAATGGAGAAATTCCCCAAGCCCATAGTTGCGGCAATCAATGGTTTTGCTCTGGGTGGCGGATGCGAATTAGCCATCTCCTGCGACTTCAGAATAGCAACCGATAAGTCTGCTTTCGGGCAGCCTGAGATAAGGCTGGGACTAATTCCCGGTGCAGGGGGAACCCAAAGACTTTCTAGACTCATAGGTCTGGGAAGAGCCAAGGAACTCTGCATGTTAGGGGATCGTATTTCGGCGGAAGAAGCATACCGCATAGGTCTGGTAAACAGGGTGGTTCCCGTAGATAAATTTCAGGAAGAGGTTCAAAAATTTGTTAGCAGATTAGCTGAAGGTCCACCAGTAGCCCTCAAAATGGCTAAGTATGCCTGCAACTTTGGAACTCAAGTTCCGCTAGACGTGGGATTGGTTCTAGAGTCTGGAGTGTTTGGAATTCTTTTTGGAACTCAAGACATGGTAGAAGGCACCTCAGCCTTCCTAGAAAAGAGGCAACCTAAATTCTCCGGAAAATAAATCTCCACTTTTCTTTTTTTTATTGGCTTAAAAAACATTTAATCAATTTTTAAAGCACCATGAGTGGTGCGAAAATTCTTCCTGGTGAATTTTGGAATTTTCGGATAGGAAACAATTTATAATACTTATACACTATCTATTTATTATTAGTACTAATTCTTTAGCATCAGTTTGAATATTTTGAATAGGGCTCTGGCGGAGTTGGTTTTTAGTTGCAGGACATTGTTAAGTTGTTGTTTGAGTTGGCTTCTGTGGAGAGGTTGTCTTTGCTGATGCTTATTAATGAGACACCTAGGAGACTATCTGACATTTCGAGGGAAGTGGATATAACCACTCCCGAGGTTTCCAGGCAACTTAACAGGTTGGTGTCTCAGAAAATCGTTAACAAAACCTCTGAAGGTTTCTACGAAGTAACGCCCTATGGTAAACTAATACTGCAATCACTGGACGTATTCAATTTCCTAACTAAACACAGGGATTACTTTGCGAGTCACAATTTAACAGTTATTCCTCCCGAATTTATCCATAGACTAGGAGAATTAAAAGATTCAGTGATGGTGGAGGGCGTCTATAGAATTATTAACATCCAAGAGAAATACATGGAAGAGACACAATCCAGACTGTGGACTCTGTCCAGACAGATTTTTCATCGAGTATTTCCGGTGCTGGAAAAACTATCCGGAAAGAGTGTTGACATCAGACTCATTCTCCCCAAATCCATTATCGAGACGCAACAGTTTAAAAAACTTGAACAATATGGCAGCCACTTCACAAGATTTCTGGAAAAAGTAGACCTTGTTATAGGAGTGCTCGACCAAGCGGGTGGAATTTGTTTCCCCTCAATCGAGGGAAACATAGATATGTCTTATATGATAGGTTGCACCGATCAGGTCTCCTACAAATGGTTAACAGACCTCCACTCCTACTTCTGGAGAAAAGCAGAAACTTTATAAAAAGGAATGCTCGGTTTTTTGCGCTCATATTTTTGCATTACTGGAGAACAAATAACTATCCAACTCCCTTAACATTGTGATTCGCTTCTCCTTTTTATTCTTTTTTTGGGCCTCCTGAGAGAAGAGATTTTTATAAGCAATTCTTTGTGCGGGAAGGCGGATCTGAGTTTCTGGTGATAGTTGTTTGTTGACCGAAATGTTTATATTTTTATACTTTAACTATACAACTTGAATTTGTATAATTACTTAAGTTGTATACCTAAATTTAATATGGTAGGATACACGTAAGGAACACGCCGAATTAAAAATAATCAGTCCCAAAATTTCGTAATCATCTCCAGGATTAAATAAAGTATGCCTAGAGCGTGGTGGAACATATGGAAAACTGCAACCAAGAAGAGTTAGAGACTGTAATGTCAGTTCTTGATAATCCTATTAAAAGGAAGATTATTCGCAAGCTTAGCGAGGAGCCTACTTACGCTTTACAGTTATCCAAGGAGCTGAGATTAGGACAGCAGAATGTGAACAAGCACCTCAAAAATATGGAGATGGGAGGAATAATTGAAAGCGTAGAGAAGGAGAGCCCTTCCGGCCCCAAAAGGAAACAGTACTCAATTAAAAAATTCTACTCTTTAAGGATAGATTTTGGCCCCAACCTTTACCTAGAGTCACTGAGGTGCTTGGACAACCTTCAGGAATTGGCATATAGTGATTTGGGGTTGGAAAAATTTAAAAAAAGGCTCGAGGAAATAAAAGCCCTGAAAGAGAAGGGTGAAAAGCTGGACGGTTTAAATATTTTAATTTCAGAAATTGAAGATGAAATCAACGCTCTCGAAGAAAAGCGCGCTGGTATGCTCCTAATCAGAAATATGGCCATGAAGGAGGCGGGTCTCCTGATGAGTGATCTTACTCAGCCGGAAAGGAGAGTAATGTACAGAATTCTGGATCAGAAAACAACCAGTTGCGAAGCAATATCTGAGCAACTAGACATGAGAGAAAACAAAGTCAGAGAAGTCATAAAAAAACTAATAGAAAGAGGACTTAAGAGCATAGAGGTGAAGGTTGAAAAATCTAAATAAAACCCAAGCCGGTGATTAATAGAACTTCTCAAATTGTGAAGCATCCAGTACTGCAAAAACCTGTAATAATCTGGAAACTGGTGGTGAAATTTTATGGACAGTCCTAAAAAAGATGAACAAGGGGGAAACAAAGACAAGAATACTAAAAAGAAAGACCAAGAAGAATCCAAAAATGTAGAAGAGCTGGAGAAATGCTTAGAAGAGGAGAAGAAAAGGGCAGAAGAATTTTCAAAATCACTAGAGGCGGAGAAGAAAAAAACAGATGAGTATCTAAACAGGTTAAAGTATTTGCAGGCGGATTTTGAAAATTATAGGAAAAGAGTGGAAAGAGAGAAGGAAGAAATAGCAAGCCGGGAAAAAGCAAGATTGATCACCAGACTACTAGTAATACTGGATGAACTTGAATTGGCAATCAAGAATGGGAAAGAGGCTGAAAAGAAAGACATTTTGGTGGAAGGGGTGGAAATGGTTTATAACAAATTCCAAAAACTACTGTGTGAAGAGGGACTGTGCGAGATTCAAGCTTTGGGCAAGCCTTTCAACCCCGAGCTTCACGAAGCTGCACTAGTAGTTCAAACAGAGGAGCACCCCAACAACACCATTATTGAGGAAACCCGGAAGGGTTTTATGCTCAATGGTAAAGTCGTTAGACCAAGCACCGTAATAGTTGCAAAAAACCCTGCTGGAGGTTCATGCTAATCTAATAAAAATTGGAGGCGAAAAAAATGTCTAAGGAGAGTAAAAAGGAGAAAATTATTGGTATAGACTTGGGTACTAGCAACTCTGCAGCTGCCGTCATGGAAGCTGGCAGACCCGTGATAATTCCCAGTGCTGAGGGTACTACACTTTACGGCAAAGCGTTTCCCTCAGTTGTGGCGTTTACTGAGGATGGCACCCTCCTTGTGGGTGAGCCGGCGAGAAGACAGGCAATCACAAATCCTGAGGGAACAGTGATGGCCATTAAGAGAAAAATGGGCACCGACTACAAGGTAAAAATCAGAGGCAAGGAGTACACTCCCCAACAGATATCAGCATTCATACTGCAGAAGATAAAGAGAGACGCTGAAACCTTCTTGGGAGAAAAGATTAACAAGGCAGTGATTACAGTTCCCGCCTACTTCAATGATAACCAGAGACAGGCAACTAAAGACGCTGGAACTATAGCTGGCTTAGAAGTTGTGAGAATCATAAATGAACCAACAGCGGCTGCACTGGCTTATGGTTTAGACAAAGCCGAAAAAGAAATGAAAATCATGGTCTTTGACTTTGGCGGCGGCACCCTTGATGTTACCATAATGGAGTTTGGCGGCGGCGTTTTCGAAGTAAAATCCACCAGCGGCAACACACAACTTGGCGGTACAGACATGGACAACGCGATTGTCGACTACATAGTTGAGGAGTTCAAGAAGAGTACGGGAATAGATTTACGAAGAGACAAGACAGCCATGCAGAGAATAAGGGAAGCCGCTGAAACGGCAAAAATAGAACTCTCAACCATGCTGACAACAAACATAAACCTCCCATTCATAACCTCAGATGCCAGCGGCCCAAAGAATCTAAACATGACCCTCACAAGAGCCAAATTAGAGGAACTAGTTGCTCCAATTATTGAACGTTGCCGCGAACCAATGAGACAAGCTCTCGCTGACGCTAAACTCACTCCAAAGGACATAGACAAAATAATTCTAGTGGGCGGACCAACCAGAATGCCCATAGTGCGCAAGTTTGTGGAGGACTTTATGGGCAAGCCCGCGGAAAGAGGAGTAGACCCGATGGAGTGTGTAGCTATGGGCGCCGCTATACAGGGCGCAGTTCTGGCAGGAGAAATAACTGACATTCTACTGCTAGATGTAACCCCGCTCTCTCTAGGTGTAGAAACACTGGGAGGAGTAGTAGCAAAAATAATTGAGAGAAACACAACTATTCCCACCAGAAGGAGCCAAATATTCACAACTGCTTCTGACTTCCAAACCACAGTAACCATCCACGTCGTTCAGGGAGAGCGCCCCATGGCTGCAGATAATGTTTCCCTAGGAATGTTCAACCTTACAGGTATCCCACCGGCACCCAGGGGAGTACCTCAAATCGAAGTTACATTCGATATAGACGCGAACGGAATACTAAATGTGTCTGCCAAGGACCTGGCGACGGGGAACGAGCAGAAGATAACCATAACTGCCGCAACTAAGCTCTCAGAAGCTGAAAAGGAACGCATGATAAGGGAAGCTGAACAGTTCGCCGAACAGGACCGCAAGAAGAAGGAAGAAGCAGAGACCAGAAATGAAGCTGACTCCCTCATATACACCACGAACAAAACCATAAAGGACTTGGGCGACAAAATCAGCTCAGACCAAAAAGAACGACTAGAAAAAGCGGTAAAAGAGCTACAAGAAGCACTGGGCAAGAAAGAAATAGAGCCAATAAAAAGCAAGATTGAAAACTTAAAGAACGTCTTACAAGAAGTGAGCACAACTGTTTATCAGAGGGTGGCTCAAGAACAGGCAAGGCAAGCTCAAGCAAGTCAGGCAGGAGCAACAGGCGCAGGAGCTGCGGGAAGCTCTGGTTCAGGAGGAAAGAAGGAAAAGGTGGTTGACGCAGATTTCAAGGTTGTGGATGAGGAGAAAAGCTAAAAAATGATTCCCATTTTTTTATTCTTTGACAATATGAATTTTTGTGAAGCTTCTTCGTTAAAGGGGAACAACTATGTCTACTAAGAGAGATTATTACGATGTGCTGGGTGTTCCGAGAGATGCTACAAAGGAACAGATAAAGAATGCTTACCGCAAATTAGCTATGCAGTATCATCCAGACCGTAACAAGTCACCGGACGCAGAGGAGAAATTTAAGGAAATATCTGAGGCCTACGCGGTGTTGTCTGATGATGAGAAGAGGCGGCAGTACGACATGTTTGGACACGCAGGAATTAGCGGTAGATACACGCAGGAGGATATATTCAGAGGCACCGATTTCGACAGCATATTCAGAGACCTGGGATTCGACTTTGGCTTCGGAGGCTTTGACAGCATATTTGACATGTTCTTTGGGCGGGGCCGAGAACGAGGCCGCAGAGCAAGGTGGGAATCCTGGGATAATCGCCCAATACCAGGAGACGATCTGAGATTCGATATGGAAATAACCCTTGAACAGGCGTTTACGGGACTAAAAACAGAGATAAGTGTTCCCCACGCTCGAGAGTGTAATACCTGTAAAGGTACAGGTATCGAGCCCGGAAAACAGCCAACTCGATGTTCACAGTGTGGAGGCACGGGTCAACTGCAACATGTGAGAGAGTCGGCGACCACAAGATTTGTACAAATAACAACATGCCCCAGGTGTGGAGGGAGAGGACAGATAATTGAGTATCCGTGTCATGAATGTAAGGGTTCAGGAAAAGTTCACATTAAACGCAAAATAGCAGTGGACATACCTCCCGGAGTGGATAATGGCACCCGCATTAGAATAAAGGGTGAAGGTGAGCCGGGCATAAGGGGAGGCCCTCCGGGTGACCTGTATGTGGTGACACATATCAAGCCCCACCCCATATTTCAAAGGGAGGGGAACGATCTATTGGTGGATGTTCCCATATCCTTCACGCAAGCTGCTCTTGGCGCAAGAATTGAGGTCCCCACAATAAATAGTAAGGCGGAACTTAGAATACCTCCAGGCACGCAGAGCCACACTGTGTTTAGATTAAAAGGTAGGGGAATGCCTGACATATCAAGTGGCCAGAGAGGAGACGAGTTTGTGAGGGTTATAGTGCGTGTTCCCGAAAAGTTAACTCCCCGACAGAGGGAATTGTTAAGACAGTTAGCTGAAGAAGAAAAAAGATCCCATAAACCTAATTTTGATTGATTTTTCTATTCTTCAAAAAAGTATTATTCGTTGGAACCATCTATTTTAATATTGGAATCGGTGGGGTGGCCATTTCTGTGTTTTTGATTTTCTTCTTTTGAACTATTTTTTTGGGACTCGAAATATTTGCTTAAATGTCTAATGGGCGCGTAGAAGATTTGGGGTGAGGAACGGATGCGTCCTCCAATTACAGTTAGTTGTCCTACGTCTTTTTTCAGCCAACCTACAAGTTCATGGACTACGATGTCCCGAGGAGCTTCACCAACCTCTTCCACATGTCCCAGTAAAGCTACCGAGAGTGCGCCTAGTAGGGAAGATAGAATAAATTGGAAATCTAACCCCTCGAAGGATAAAACTGGTACTCTAGCGGATATTCCGTACTGAGACCATTCCAGAGTTAGGGACAATTGCTTTTGTACAAAAAAGTCTGCAAACAGTCCTCCAAGGGCTGATGCGATGCCAGAGGCAATAGAAGTTATAACCGCCACACTTGCCAAGTAGGTGGAGGCGGGCTTAGGATATGATAGTTTAGCTGCAATATTTAGAGTCGTCAGGTCTGTCCCCGCATTTGACATGCCCAAAAGCAAGCTCAAAACAAATAGAAGTGGTAGACTTAAAACATGCTTTTCGGGGAGGGTGGTGAATGTCCAAGCAAAAATAGTAATTACGAATACGCCAGCGCTCAACGAAAGCACGGGCTTATTGCCAAACCTATCGGTTAACTTCCCAAATGGCCCCATAAAATAAATGTTAGAAATTCGGGTAACTACCGTGAAAAGCATAACATAGGCTATATTCAGATCTAAGACTGAAAGCATTTGACACTCTCCGCGACTAAAGTCGGGCGATTCTTGCTTCTGGCTCATCGGGAGCCTTCGAAGCAATGGGTGTGCCACCACCCAGTTAACACGCCCTTCCCTCAAAGGGAACGGCGTCTATGTTGGCACCCTCATGGGGGCTGCGTCTTGTTTAGCCTCCTTGAGCCCAAGCCAAACCCTTCAGCTACCAACAACTATTAGTA
>CAZECW010000172.1:0-11283 GCA_964510585.1 uncultured archaeon
GCGTCTTGTTTAGCCTCTTAAGCCCAAGCCAAACCCTTCAGCTACCAACAACTATTTATATACCATACTTTCAAATAAACTTTCTGGCGATTCATCCCCACGACTAAAGTCGGGGGCTTTCTCGCCAAGGTTTTGTAAAAAAAGAATTGATTGTTAATATTTCTTTCCATCTTTAAAGGGGAAAAGTTGTAGACCTAGATTTAGTGTGCATTTTCCCCGGGATATTTTGTTAAGGGCGGAGGAAATAAAGGGCACCTTTTGACTATTTCTTTGCCTCTTCTAGTGGGTAGCCGGCCTTCTTCCAAGCCATTACTCCTCCCAGTACACTGGTTACTTTTTCGTAACCGTTCATTTTTAGTATGCTGGCCGCTATGCTGGTCTTGTACCCTGAGTCGCAATAAACTACTACTTGTTTTTCTTTTGGCACTTCCCCTAAGCGATTTCTGAGGTCTCCCACCCATATGTGGTGGGCATTCTTCACATGGCCGTCCTGCTTCCATTTGTTCTCATCTCTTACATCTAGTATGAAGAGGGACTTGTCTTCAAGGTGTTTTTTAAATTCATGAACAGACCAAGTGTTTACCTTCTCGACTTGTTCGGCTTCTCTATACCAAGAAGGGAACCCGCCGGCCAGGTAGCCTTGAAGGTTGTCGTAACCCAGGCGAATAAAGTATCTCACGATTTGGTCGAGGGCAGCATTGTCATCAGTGATGAGTATTATGGGGTCTTCATAGTTTAGCATCCAACCTATGAAGAGAGGCAATCCGCTTTTCCATATGTTTATGCTTTTGGGCACATGTCCACCTGAGAAACCTGTGGGCATCCTTGTGTCCACAATTTGGGCACCTTTTTCAATGTACTTTTTTAGTTCCGCTACACCTATTGCTTTAAGACTGGGTAAGCGGTGTAGGAGGGGAGGACCCTTTTTGTTGTACTCCTCCATTTTTCTAAAGTAGGGGGGTCTATCGAGCTTCTCCCCCATTTTGTGGGCGACAAATGCTGCTTTACTTTTCAGCTGCAATACTTTATTGGTTTTCTTTTCAAAGCCTATAGTAGTATATTCAAGATCCCCAATTGCTCCTCCGCACACAGAGCCCTTCCCATGAGCTGGACAAACAATGACTCCATCCTCCAACTTGAGTAGCTTGCCGAATAGACTGTTATACAGATTGCTAGCTAACCTTTCCTTCTCTTTCTCTCCATAGAGATCTGTTCTTCCAACATCCCCCGCAAATAGTGTATCGCCAGTAAACACCATGTATGTTTCGTTTGAGGATTCTTTATCCTTTAGTGTGATTGATATGCTCTCGTCTGTGTGTCCGGGAGTTTCAAGCACTTCCAATTCGAGCATGCCTACTTCAAATTTGTCTCCTTCCTTGACTCCATGTCCATAAGAGAAATCTAGCCTGGCACCATGATATATCTCTGCACCAGTCACGTTTGCCAGTTCCATGGAGCCGATGACGTAGTCCTCGTTCCTGTGTGTTTCGAATATGTGAGTGATTTTCACCTCGTACCTATTTGCAAGATCAAGGTAAATGTCGATGTCTCTTCTTGGATCTATGACTGCAGCTTGATTTCCAGAACCCACAAAATAAGAGTTGTGCGCTATTATTTCAGACTTCACCTTCTCAAATATCAAATCAAAAAACCTCCACAAAAACAAATTATTCAACAATTTTCAAGCATATATTGCCTACTTAAAACCATGTTTCTGTTTGGAATTAATAAAAAATGTTAAAAGGCCTACTAAAACCTACTGGAAGGTGGATAGGCCTTTTTTGGAGATTTATCGTGGGTTTTTTCCCACCACTGTTGGATTTTCGGGGTAGGCTGTCCACTCTGTGAATGAGCCTTCATATATTTTGACTTTGGGGAATTCCAGGTAGTATTTAAAGAGGAGAAACTCGTTGGTTGCCTCTCTTCCAGTTCCACAAGAACAAATTATGGTTTTGTCAGGAGTAATTTTGTTGGCGTCTAGGATGGACTGAATCTCTTTATCGGGTTTAAGCAGCCTTTTGTTCTTTGCATCCATGAAGTTTGCCCAGGGTAGGTTTATTGCCCCCGGTATGTGGCCAGGCTTAATCCAGGGCCCTTGGCCCTCGTAAACAGGTGCTGGGCGGGCGTCTAAAAGAATCACGTCTTCTCGATCCTTTATTTTCTTGAATTCCTCATATTCGACATAGAATTCTTTGCGAACTTGCGCCTTGAAGTTTGATTCTTCTATCTTGGGAAATTCTTTGGTGAGTTTTCTGCCCTCCTCCTTCCACTTGTCAATGCCTCCGTCAAGAATGTAAACATTGTTGTGTCCGAAACGAATTAGGGTATAGGCTACCATGGTCTGCTCCAAACCATCCCCCCAACCCTTAAAGGAACCCACACCCGTATAAACGACCACTGGCACATCTGGCTTGAGACCGTTTCTGCGAAAAAGTGCTTGGGCAACCTCCTTGGGAACATATTTCCCAGGAATCCCCTTATAAGGAACACGGAACAGTTTCTCACTCATATAGACTGCTCCTGGTATATGTTCCTGAATATAGTCGTGGATGTCTGGCTGAGTGTCCAGTATCATCAAATTTTCGTCGTCCAAGTGCTCCGCCAACCAGTCGGTTGAAACCCATTTTACTATGCCCTTTCCAATGGGATATTTCTTAGCCATAAAAACATCGCCTCCTCATACAATAAATTAAAATCGACCTTACAGCCAATTTGATTATACAATTGATTTATATTATGAGTATTATTTAGTAGCAGTTATCCATTTTAACCTTACCCTAAAATTCTTCACCCCACTAACCCGATGTTCAGCAAAAAGAAAAATAATTAAAAGGGAGGGTGCAGAGGTTTCGAACAAGCTTTTTAACGATTGGGTAAATTGCGTAGCCAGCGCTTTAGAAGGATTTGAATTTTTCTTTTGGGGAATTGCATATGGGACACTTATCTGGAGCTTCACCCTCAAGGGTGTAGCCGCAAACAGAGCACACGTTTATTGGCCCAAAATTGGCGTCTTTGCCCTGGTCTACAGATTTTTTTGCTTTTTCGTATAAGCCCAGATGGGTCTTTTCAGCAGCCAGAGCCCACTCAAAACTATTTGCCGCAGCCTTTTCGCCTTGAAGGTTAGCCACAGCAATGTAGGCGGGGTACATCTCGTTGATTTCGAAGGTTTCCCCATCAATGCCGGCTTGAAGATCCTCGGAAGTGTTCGTGGTTCCAAAAATTGCCCCCGAAATAGTAACAGCATCCCCCTTACTCTTTATTATGTGGTAATGATTGCTTGCATGAACCTTCTCGGCAAAAGATGTTGCCTGAAACAAGCGAGCAACATTGGGAAACTTGTTCTTCTCTGCTCTCTCTGAATAAATTAAATATCTCATGTGAGCCTGGCTCTCACCAGCATAAGCACTCCTAAGATTTGTTTCGGTCATTTCCTTAACCATAAAATACAACCCTCCAGTTCATTAAAAATTTGACGAGATATTATATGGGAGAAGAAATATATTAATTTCTAATCATTTGCGTAAAGCTTCTCACACTTAGGGAAACACTCTTTAAATCTGCTTCCAAGAACATTTGATTTCTACAGTTAAAGGGGCAGATGGGAAGCCAAAACCATATGTTTAGGCAGCACGCCATATTTGTGGGAATATGCTTTTGTGAATCTGGGAAGACACGTTTCACCCATTCTTAACACTTTTGCGCAATAAAAATTAGGGCCAGGAGGATATTGGAGAAAGGCTAGAAGACCAAACTAAACAAAAACCAGATTTCCAAGAGTGCTGTTTAAACATATGGACCAAAAGGCACCAAATTTGCCTTCTATACATAAGCTTCAGCGATCAAGATAAAAAACCTAAAAACAGCACCCCTTTTCGAGAAAAGGAGTTTTATAAAGCCAGAATGATTTTAAACAGTAAACATTGTGGAGCATTTTAAGTTAAAAAAAGGTTTAAGAAGCAGTTTTTCACATTGTTTTTAGAATTTGGCATTTATAACCGGGAAATATTTTGTAGCATGGTGAATTCTATGATCAAATCCTCCCATGATCTTAAGGGTAAGCTCATAGTTAAGGCAGTTCGAAACGTCAGAAGAGGCTACGCTAAAGATGAAGCCACCAGAGGTATGTTTCGCCCCGGAATTAAACTTGATTTACAGAGGGCACGCCTAATAACTGAATCCTATAGGATGACTGAAGGGGAGCCCATGCCCATAAGAAGGGCTAAGGCTCTAGACCACATACTCAGCAATTTAAAGATTTATATTCAGCCATGGGAACGCATCGTTGGTAACCACACGGAGGAGCCAAGCGGTCTCTTCTTTCCAATCGATATGAATTGGAGGTCAGTCTGGAGGGCTGTTAACTCAGTTGAGGGGAGAAGCCTCCTTGACGATAATGGGCGGAAAGAGTTGGAAGAACTTTGCAAATATTGGGACGGTAAATGCATGAGTGACAGACACAAAGACTTCTTTGGTGGAGAGTTGGCTAAATATTGGAGGTATGATGGCACATTTCTGTGGACTCATTGGTCAGAGTTGGGAGTGCCGGATTATGAGAAACTGTTTCGGGTTGGACTGAAGGGGCTAATCAAAGAGGCGGAAGATAAGCTTGAAGAAATAGAGAGGGAAGTTCCACGCAACTACGTGGAAAAGAAAGAATTCCTCCTAGCAGTCATAATCGCCCTCAAAGCAGTCATCAAATATGCTCGCAGATACTCTAAACTCGCCAGAGAGATGGCTGAAAGGGAAACAAAGGATAAGGATTTGAAGCAGAGGCTTCTGGAGATTGCTGAGACCTGTGAATGGGTCCCAGAAAACCCGCCACGCACATTTCTTGAAGCTCTACAATTTTTCTTCTTCATCCACTTGGTACGCTACGTTGAGTATTCCACTCTGGGAATTGGAGTAAGGTTTGACAAGGTTTTTGGCCCCTACTACGAAAAAGATCTCGCCGAGGGACGCATCACCAGAGAAGAAGCCTTAGAACTATTACAGCTGCTCTGGGTCAAAATACATGAACTGGGACTAATTTATTCCCCCCTACTTACCGCTATTTATGGAGGTGTAGCCTCCCTACAAGCCATCACCATAGGCGGAACAGACTCAGAGGGTAGAGATGTTACAAATGAGGTTAGCTACCTTGTTCTGGACACTGCTCTGTCTATGCGTACACTTGAGCCGAGCATCGCCCTGAGGGTTCACGATGGCACTCCAGACGAACTCCTAGAGAAAGCTGTCGATGTAATACGCACGGGCATAGGATACCCCTCACTATTTAATGATAAAGCCATTATTCCCCTACTTCAGAGATGGAACGTGCCCCTCAAGGATGCCCGCGACTACTCTGTAAGCGGCTGTGTCTACATAGAGATTCCCGGAAAGTGCATGGCCCGCCGCGCCCCAGGAGGCATCGTACTACCTAAATGTCTGTGGTGGGCTCTCCACCAGGGGAAAGACCCAAAGACGGGAGAGCAAAGGGGCGCGCCCACACCGGATCCCAGAACTTTTAAATCTGTGGAGGATGTGATGAACGCTTATCTGGAGCAGGTGCGGTTTTTCT
Organism: uncultured archaeon; assembly: GCA_964510585.1. Taxonomy (GTDB): domain Archaea; phylum Asgardarchaeota; class Jordiarchaeia; order Jordiarchaeales; family Jordiarchaeaceae; genus Jordiarchaeum. The sequence continues at coordinate 5,558 of CAZECW010000172.1, forward strand.
TTGACAAGCAGTTGAAGCTGGAGGACACTTGCCGTGAACTTTATGAGAAGTATCTTCCAAGGCCCTATTACTCGGCGATTCTGGACGGCTGTATAGAGAAGGCGATGGATTGCAGAAAGTGGGCTTATCCCACTAACTCGTTCTGCGTAATTATTGGTCCCACAAATGTTGCAGATTCCATCGCCGCCATTAAGAAGGTTGTTTTCGAGGATAAGAAGGTCACAATGGAAGAACTCATAAAGGCCATTGATAATAACTGGAAGGGCTATGAGCACATTAGGCAGTTAATGCTTCAAGCGCCCAAGTATGGAAACGATGACGACTATGTGGATGAAATAATGAATGAGGTGCAAGTAAAAACTGAAGCAGTGATAGAATCGTTCAGGGATCGCTTTGGGCATCCCTGCCGCGGTGATGGAAGCGGTGTTTCTGCCACTTATGGTGTTGCGTTTGACACCCCGGCAACTCCTGATGGGCGTTTCGATGGTGAACCATTTGCAGATGCTACCCTTTCTCCCATGATGGGCAGAGATCAGAAAGGCCCCACTGCTGTTCTCAGCTCTGCAGCCAAAGTCGATGCAATTAAAACTTACAATCATCTGCTTAATCAGAAGTTTTTGCCGAGCTACCTTGAGGGTGACTATAAACCCGTTTTCATACAATACCTCAAAACTTGGAGAGAAATGGGGATACCTCACATACAATTCAACATTGTGGACAAGAAAACCCTGATCGAAGCTCAAATGAACCCTCAAGAACACCAGGACCTTATTGTACGGGTTGCGGGTTATAGTGCCTACTTTGTAGATCTCAGTAAGGGATTACAGGACGCAATAATAGCCAGAACCGAACAAAAGTTTTAAACTAAAAAGGGGGATACGACCCCTATTATTGTTATTGGCATTTTTGTTGTTTGAGGAAGATTGCTAAGGGTGGGTGGAAAAATTCTGGAGTTAAAGGGACTTATTTTTAATATTCAGAGGTTCAGTATTCATGATGGGCCTGGAATAAGAACCACGGTTTTCTTGAAGGGGTGCCCTCTGAGATGCCTTTGGTGTTCTAATCCTGAATCTCATGAGCCCTTTCCTACTATTATTGTTCGAGACATCAAATGTGCCAAGTGTGGAAGCTGCGCTTTGGTGTGTCCTGTTGGAGCTATAAGCTTTGATAGGGAGAGGGGCAGAGTGATTAATTGGATGGCTTGTAATCAATGCTTGGTTTGCGTGGATGCATGCAAGTATCAGTCTCTTAGCATTTGTGGAAGATATATGGGTGTGAATGAGGTTCTTGGAGAGGTGTTGAGGGATGTGCCCTTCTACAAAAATTCGGGTGGTGGGGTGACTGTTTCGGGGGGTGAGCCTCTCTTGCAGTGGGAGTTTGTTTCTGAACTTTGCAGAACTTTTAGAGAAAATAAGCTCCATATTGCTCTTGAGACATGCGGCTTCGCCCCCTGGAAAAATTTTGAGAGGGTTTTGGAACATGTGGATTTGATTCTTTACGATGTTAAGCACCTTGACCCTGTGAAACATAGGGAAGGAACCGGTGTGGATAATGCGGTAATTTTGGACAACCTCCACAAAGCGGCTAAGAAGAGGCCGGTCTGGATTAGAATACCCCTAATTGCTGGGTATAATGATTCAAGGGAGCACATTAAAAGCCTGGTAAATTTAGCAAGAGAGGTGGACGCCAAAAAGATTTCATTGTTGCCCTACCATGAAGGTGGGAAATCAAAGTGTGAACAAATCGGAAAAACTTATCCCATACCGGACGCTAAAGCCCCGCCAGAAGAGTACGTCAAAGAACTACAAAAATATATTACAGAGTTGGGGGTGGAAGCAACAATAGGTCATTAGTACAGGTGACTTATGACCAAAAGACTTTTCAATTATGAGTAAAGCATGGTATTTTAATCAAGAATTAGTTAATTTAGAGGTGCCAAGTTTTGGAGATAAAGGCTCTTGTCTTTGATTTGGAGGGTACACTTTACAATTCTAGAGAACTTGCCAATGAGTGGCGGGTTCAGGTATTTAAACTACTCAAGGAGAAAACTGGGAGAAGCGAGGAGGATATTCTGAAAGAATTTTTAAAGATAACTGAAGAATTAAGGAGACAAGGATTCAGGAGACCTCCCGTCTCCATGATAGTGGAAAAAGTGGGAATAACTAGGGAAGAGTTCTACAAGGCAATAGACTCGGTGGACGCTAAAAAATTTTTGAAACCCGATCCGGAACTGAAACAAGCTTTGGAACACATGAAGAAGCGGTGGAAGCTGGCTATGCTTACAAACCTGAGCCGTAAAAGCACCCTCAACATAATTGAAGCCCTAGACCTAGACCCAGGAATTTTTAACCCTCTGATTACCGCGAGTGAAATGGAAAAAGGAAAACCAGATCCGGAACCCTTCAAGAAGATAATTGAAGATTTAGGCTTGGAACCCTCATCCATAATGATGGTGGGCGACAGCATTTCATCAGATCTAGCACCCGCCAAGAAGCTGGGAATGAAAACCGCTCTTGTCAGCGAAAAAGAAAGCTCACCCCTAGCTGACATAAAAGTTAAAAACATTGTAGAATTAAAAGAAATTCTTGAAAACGAATAAAAACTATCCATTCCAACAATTTTTAAGAATCAGACACATATAAACATCCAACTTTTTGAAATAGGGAGATAAAAGGGATTCAAGAAACCTTAGAATTCCCATCTCTACTTCAAAAACAATAAATTTCATTTGTGAAAAAATCTGAATAGGCCCCCTCAAGAAAAATAGAACTTTAGGGTCACAATTTTTTGAGATGAATTCACATAAATTTTATGTCTACACTACTTTGGAAACGGCCTTTTTTTCAAAGGGTGTTAGTGATGATGTTGATTTCTCCTGCTTCTTATCTCCTTTTTGGACTGGAACATAAAACTTGTTTCACATATCTCTTTTCAAAAGAGAAACAAAGGAATCTAGAACTATTCTGAGAGGGCATAATAACTTTTTTATAAGAGTTTACCGTATATATGAAAAGTCATGATTCTGATATCCCTTTTTTGGAGAGATGAGCCATGTCTGAGAAATTTGATGCGGTGGTTATTGGCGCTGGTTTAGGTGGACTCTCCTCCGCCGCCACCCTAGCTAAGAATGGTCTGAGCGTTTTGCTTCTTGATAAGCACTACAAGCCCGGCGGGTATGCAACCTCCTTTGTTAGGGGAAGGTTCGAGTTCGAGGTAGCACTCCACGCTCTCTCCGGACTAGATCTTGACCGTAAACGTGGTTACATGTACCGGATGCTTGAAGATCTCGGAATCACAAAGAGGGTGGAATTCGTTAAACTTCCCACGCTCTACAAATCGGTCTATCCCGATTTTGAGTTTGTGATGCCCGCCGGGAGAGAAAATATTGAGAATGTTCTATTTGACACTTTTCCCAAGGAGTCGGAAGGCATAAAACGTTTCCTTGACCGAATAAGTGCTACAAACGCTGTTCTCACCGGGCTCCAGCGGGGTGGAGTGACAAAAGAGCAGATTCAGGAACACTTTGTAAAGTATCAAGACAAGACACTCGCAGAAGTGTTAAACGCAGACGTTAAAGATGTTAGGGCTCGCGCAATCCTCGCCCAGCTTACTGGCTACTTTGGACTTCCACCCTCAAAGGTTTCCTACATATTAGCTGCGTCTGGCCTAGACACCTACTTCATGTATGGTGGAGCCCAAATAAGAGGAACCTCCCACACCCTGGCAAACGCCTTCGTAGAATCCATTACCGAATTCGGGGGAGAAGTTCGACTAAGCAACGGAGCCAAGAAAATCCTCACAGAAGGAGGCAGAGTCACTGGAGTCATAACAGAGAAAAACGAGAAAATAGAAACAGATTACATAGTTTCAAATGTTAACCCCTTTGCGCTGTGCAACTTAATTGGCCTGGATAAGATGCCTGAGTCCTTCTTGGAGAAGCTGCGCTCAAAGCCCATAGCCATAGCAACAACCTGTGTTTACTTGGGGTTGGATGTACCGCACACCGAGCTGGGACTAGACGAATTTGAAATGTTTATTGGCTCAAGCTATGACTTTGACCGACTCTACAAAACTAGTAGAAGTCTGGAGCCAACCGAGATTGGACTTGCCACCTACAACTTGGCTTATTCCGACGCCTCACCACCAGGAACAACCATTATGGTACTCACAACCATTTCCAATGGCGATGCTTGGACAAAACTGGATCCCGCACAGTACTTTGAAACAAAGACGAGAGTAGGTGACAGAATGTTAAAAATAGCTGAGGAGAGAGTGGTTCCGGGACTAAGGGAACACATTGAGGTAGTGGAAGTATCCACACCAATCACCAACATGCGGTACACTGGAAACCCAGACGGCACAATACTTGGAACCCCCTACACTCCCGACAATGTTTTGGGAAAACGCTTGCCGCAGGAAGGACCATTTAAAGGACTTTACCTTGCCGGAGCATGGACCCAGATTGGTGGAGGATACCAAACCTGTTTGATGTCTGGCAACTGGGCCGCAAACAGAATTCTCAGCGAGGTTAAAAGAAAATAAAAAGTACAGTGTACCACATTATCAAGGATTTAGAAAAGCCCTTACAGAAAGTGCGTAGATAAGAGGAGTAACTTGAACTTTAAAATCCTTTACTATTAACATAATTAGGAGAGGGGGATCTCGGAACTATTCTAAATTCTCTTATTCACAGTTATGAGTGGTATTCTCCGTTCTTAACTCTGCAGCTAAGATAATTGTTTAACGAAGAAGTTTACTAGTTTGGATGCGGATAAACTTAATATATTTCCGGTAAAATTTTATTTTTTTGCTTACATCGATGCTTTGGAAGTCAGTGCTTTTATGACAGTTACTTTACCTCCAGAGAAGGTTTCTAAGGGTTTAAAAAACATAATTTATGACGGTATTTGCTCCCAATCCCTATTCACCCTCGCTGGTGGGCCATTCCTAGTGGCTTTTGCTCTTATTATGGGAGCAGATAATGCATATATAGGATACATTACCGCGGTATCTTTTCTAAGCCAGTTGATTCAAATCCCCACCATATACTTGATTGAAAAGCTTGGCAGGAGGAAACTCATAACAATAATAGGTTCCCTAACAAGCCGAGCTATGTGGATTGTTATTGCTCTTATGCCCTTTTTTTCTCCACAAAACCTACTTCTACTACTTGGCGTTTTTTCCACAAGTTCCATACTTGCTAATGTGTCCGCCTGTAGTTGGAACTCCTGGATGAGAGATTTAGTTCCTATAGAAACCCGTGGAGTGTTTTTCGCAAAACGTTTCAAGCTGAGTTATGCCCTCAGCTCCACGCTGGGCATTCTGGCTGGACTGTTCATTGATAATTTGGGCGGAGTGTCTTTAGAGATTCTAAAAAGTTACTCTATAATTTTCATCATTGGGACAATTTTCGGCTTGATGAGCGTTTTTTTCATTACACGCATCCCTGAACCAGCTATGGAAAAATCAAAATTCAGCCTTGAACTGTTGAAACAGCCATTCTTAGATAAAAACTTCAGAAAACTCCTTTCCACCCTAGGCTTTTGGAGTTTTGCCTCTAATCTCGCAACACCATTCGTAGCAGTTTACAAGCTACTTTATCCTAAAGTGTCATATAGGTATGGAGCTCCAATTTTTCCAAATTGTTTCTACAAGGAAGTATGCCGACAGGCTTTTAAAGAGAACATTTTAGTGCGGGTAAATAGAAAGATGCACTGCGCCATGGG
>CAZECW010000173.1:0-68255 GCA_964510585.1 uncultured archaeon
TAGGATGATGTTGGGCAGAGAACCGACAGGGATGAAGCCGTAATCTGTGGGAGGTACTGTTGTTTGCGTCATAGACGCGTATCACCTTTTTGGTATAACGGTACCTCCCTCCCGTACAAATTTCTTTCCATTAACCCCCCATTTTTTTACAAAAATTCACTAACGAGGAACATAGTGTCGGCAACCAGTCCAAGAAATTTTATATATGTTAACGCATTTTATAGTTTAAATCAAACATTTAGAGGAAATAAGATGTCCACATTAAAGAGAAGGGTTTTCAAATTTTTAAAATGGATGGCTATAGTTGCAGGATTAGGTTCAACAGCTTTCGGTCTTCTTCTAGGTTATAATGCCGCCCAATTGCTACAGGTTATTCCAACTTTGAATTACCAATTTGCCCTGTCACCCAGTGCCCCCAAAACTCTATATTACGGTGGATTTGGCTATGATTTCAATTTAGTTGGGTATTACCAAGCAGCATTTCCCAATGGAACAGTAATTGATAGTAACACGGACTATATACTTTGGCCTTATGAGTTAACTTTACCTTTGAAATCAACTGATCCTATGCGAATTTTATTGGGATTATACGCCAATACCTTCTTCTTAGATGTAAATTTGGTTATACCCTGGGAGGCTGTACAATGGGCAAAAGACAACGGCCAACCCCTATATTTAACTGCAGTCTTTATCATTTGGTTCAATCTTCCCATTGACGGCTTCAACCTAATTATGACGCCGACCACACTATTTTACAGCAGCCCCCAATATGTTCCATGATAAAAGGAGGAATGAACAATGTCGTTCATTAAAACTATATTAACAAACCCCCTCTACAGCGGAATAGCATATGCAATAGAATATTTTGTATTCTTCTCCATCGTGCCCATAGTAACATTTTCCATCTTAGACACTTATGGCTTCTTCATCCAGCAGAAGGACCCAGTTATGCTAATAATATTTGGAAGTATAATATCGACATTTATCTTCTTTCAGAAAGCCTTGCGCAGAAGCCACTTCAGATTAAGTGGGGCTTGCGGAATTGTAAGATACTTCGTTTCACTGATTTGGGTTTTCATAATCGCCAACATGGTAAGAGTTATATGGGTTTATGGCTCCATCTATCAAACCTTATGGGGCTCTACATTGTGGGCTTCTGTCGACTACAGCTTCGTAATCGGACTAGTTTTAATAGTGTTCGTGATTAGATTCATTAGGTACGGCTACCAGATTATATTCGCCAAGGACCTCAAGGGAGAACCAGGAGTAGAAACATTAGAAGAAGAAATAAGAAGAGAAGTTGAAGACTAAGCACGACCCACCAATTTTTCCCCTTTTATTTTTTGAATATGTAATGCGATAGGTGTCAGTGGGAAAAGTGGGAATTAGTAAACTTTTTATATTCTCGCAATATCCACTTAATAGGGAAAGCCAATGAAACTCCTAGGCGTAGCAAGAATAAGCGACAAGAATCGGATAACCCTCTCAAAAGAAGTAAGAAACAAGTTGAAAGCGGGCTCCGGAGACCTACTCCTATTCTTTGAAGATGATTCTGGAAACGTTTTAATCTGCACCGAGAACACACTACCCTCGGGCAAATCAGATGTAGAAGTCCTCAAACTATTAGTAACAGGCCCCTATAACGCAGGAAAAAGCACCATCGTTTCCAACCTTTCAAGAAAAGCCACAAGCATAGACGCATTACAAACAACTGTTGGCTTCGATTTCGGCAGAAAGTACGATGAGATTAATGTTTTTGACCTTCACATCTTTGGAACTCCTGGACATACACGCTTTGCCTTTATGCAAGAGATTCTAGCCAAGGGGAGCGCTGGGGTTCTTCTTGTGGTAGACAGCACAAATCCTGAAACCTTTAGTTTAGCGCGAGACATCCTATATCGAGTAAAGAGGGAAATAAGCGAGAACGTACCTGTAGTTATTCTCGCCAACAAGCAAGATCTTGAGGGAGCGATGAAGCCAGAAGATGTAGCCAAACAGCTGAGCATTGGAATGGACATACCAGTTGTGGGAACCGTGGCGACTCAAAACCAAGGTCTGAGAGAAGCTTTACAATTAATACTAAAACAAATAAGTAAAATGAGAGGCAAAGAGAGGCCTAATATTAGCTGAACCTTTTTTCACCCTATGCTTTCCAGATAAATAAGTATGTTGCAATGGGTTCTCTGCACTTGTTTCCCAGAGTCTGTTTGACTCCGTGTCGGTTTATTTCTTGATTGTTATGTTTTTATTGCGGTTTTTTGTATGATAGTTTGGTTAGGTATTTTTTCCTTTTTTGGTTTCCAAGTCCATACCACTTCTGCTGAAACATCACAGTCTTGGCAAGTGTAGACTGTCTTTGCTACATAGATTGAGCCCCCGTCCGCCTTACTCATCCAAGCGTCCGTCTTATCCTTTAGGGCCATTGGTGCTCCACAACTTGGGCACCATACACTTTCGAATTGTAGATTTTCACATTTTATTTTCATTTTTCTCATCATCCTTAAAGTATATGATTTTATAGAGCCAGCCTTTTTTTGGCAAACTGTTGCTTTTCTCGTTAAGCCCACTAAAAACATCATAATGTTTCTTTATCGCCTTCTGCCACTCCTCCAAAGTATCGAAACCGCTATCCTTAAGGTACCACACAAGATCTTTTTGGGGATTTATTTCTCCTATCTCCTCAACGATGACATTTATCTTATTAGGAGTATTATGGAGGAGATTTCCGTTTTTGAATATGCAACCGCTGCCAAACCAGTTTTCTATTCCAGTCCTGCGATTCATCCTAAAGGTATAAACTACACCTTTTTTCAACAGGCGTTTCATCGCCTTTTCATCCAGAACCATAACTATTCCCATAAGTTACAGCCCTCCCACAGGAAGCCATTAAGAGAGAGCGAAAACTTCTCAAGAGTAAAAACTGGTGTTCCAAAAGAAAGAAGATAAAAGGGAGACCTAATAGTGAGTTTTGATGTTTTGGTGTTTATTTTGATTTTTGACTCCACCTCTTCTTTTCTATATATATCAATATAGTTCCAATAAATAATATAATATATATTAACTATATAAAAATAATGTTCAAATTAGCAGCCAAAAGGCATCTAATTATTACACTTTTTGAAAAACAATTGAAAAGTAGAAGCGACCAAAAATTGTTAATAAGCCAAGCGGAATTTTAAAAATCTTGGAAGCGGCTACTTTTTTGATCATAAACCCAGTGCCCTTTTTATAATCTTGACTATTTCCAGTATAGACGCTTTTTCCAACTCTGAAGAATTTAATAGTCCATCCTGGGAGATTATTAGAGGGACTTTCATCTCTTCTTCTGTGATTCCGCCGTGGCTTCCCTTTATTTTCATATCTCCTAGCTCGTAGCCCTTCTCGGCGGTTACAACTAGGTCACCGCTTCGGGGATGCGAAAATTTTAATTCGGAAATTCGTTTGCCATCCATAACCTCTAGAATACCTTTCGTTTCACTTAGAAGCTTGTACACCTCATCGATTTGTTTTGGGGAATTTATGTATATGTGGCTGGTTCTGTGTGAGGGCAGAGAGATAGCGTCTAGCTTTTTGTTTTTCAGTAATTTATTTAGTTGTATTTGTTTTTGGCCTTCTGTCATGCCGTGATCAGCGGAAACGATCATGCAGATTTCTTGGTCTAGCGATTTGTACTCCTCGAAGGTTTTCTCTAGAATGTTATCTACTTCTTCTATAATTTTTAGGACTTCTCTGCTTTTTGGTCCGTAGCTTTCGCCGAAGCTGTCTACTGCGGGGAAATTGGCTATTATCAGGTCAGGCTCTTCTCTCCTTATCAGCTTTATGGATTCTTCAAAAACTTTACTGTTCTGACTGGAAACTGGAAAACTTTGAATGTGTTTTTTTGAAATAATGTGTTTCGCCCCTTTAGTGACTGGTTCCCCTATGGCTGCTGTTTTAAATCCTGCAGCTTGAGCTTCCTCGAAAATGGTTGCAGCTTCCAGGCAAAGGTTTGGATCGTAAAAATCAAAATTTCTTGTTTCCCTAGTTTCCCTATCGTAGAACTGGTTTCCTATTATGCCGTGCTCTCCGGGATATACTCCAGTAATTATGGATGTGTGCCCAGTGTAGGTTGCTGTGGGGAATACTGCGTGGCAGGATAGGGTGGATGCTCCCCTATTTGATAATTTATCTAGGAATAGTGTTTTGGCGTTTATTATCCAATTAATATTGCATCCATCAAGAATTGCGAGGAATACTTTCATTTTTTTTCATCCGGTGAGGCTTGTTCACTAGGTTTAAATTAATAGTGGTGGGAACTGCTAATATGTATTTTCAGGATGTTATACATGGTAAAATTAGGGTTAATGAACTGGAGCAGAAACTTCTAGGCACCAGTGTGATGAAGTCCCTTTCAGGAAAGATGGATATAGGTAATATTAACCTAGTTTATCCTGGCGCGAGGCATACACGTCTAGAACATAGCTTAGGAACACTACATGTTGCCAACCGGATTTGCGACATACTATTAAAAAAAGGCTATGAGATTGGGGAGGAGGTGGAGAGTATTAGGCTTTCAGCTCTTCTCCACGATGTGGGTCACGGTCCCTTTTCTCACGGATCAGAGATTATTCTTCAAGAAAAAACAGGCCTCACACATGAGGAAATGAGTAAGGAAATAGTTATGGACGAAAAATCGGAGATAAATGAGGTGCTCAGAGACTCAGGATTAAGTAAAAGGTTAATCAGCGAGATAGCGAACAACATTTTGGGAGTGAATAGGAGAAGACCGTTCATAGGAGAAATCATTCATTGGATTGTGGACGCAGACAAACTGGACTATCTACCTAGGGACTCCCTCTCCACAGGATTTTTACCTTACCTAGTTCAGAGCTCACACATAATCGATTCTATGAAAATTCTAGACGAACACATAGTTTTTGAGAAAAGCGTGGTTCCCTACTTGGACTCCATGGTTTTCGCAGAAGCCATTTACTACAAAAATATTCACCACCACCCCACAGTAAGAAAAGCGGATCAAACCCTATCCAGGGCCATAAAGATCGCGGTTGAAAAGGGGATAACAACAATATTTGAAATCCAAAAAATGACTGACGAACAAATAATTTCCTTCCTAAAAAAGGCGGGAGGAACCATTACCCAACTAACATCCAAAATACAGTATAAACCGTTAGACACCATCCTAACTATAAAATGGGAGGAACTTGATAAGGATATAGTAAAACAATTATTAGAAGTAGCCAAAGACAAACAGGAAAAAGAAAACATAGAGAAGAGTATAGCTGAACACATAAACAGCGACCCCAACCTCACTATACTAGACATACCTGAACTCCCAAGCATCCAAGAAGCAAATACACCCATAATGCTCAATGATGAGAAAAAATCTCTCCGAGACATTTCAAGCATAACCAGAGCAATAAGCGAAAATCAACCCACCCAATGGACCCTACACATTTACTCAGAAAAAGCACCTAAAGAAAGCCTAGATAGCTTTCGAAAATTCTTCTTATCACAGATTTAAAAAAACCTACAACAAGAGACAATTAGGAAAACAACCTCTCCCCAAATTTCTGTAAAAGTCGGATTCAGTAAATAATTTTCCTGTACAATTCCCTTACCAAAAATCGCATACCTAGGATCCCAACACTAATTGGGAATTATCAATATTTCTTTTAAACAGTGTTCTAGGGAATGCTGTTCGGTGCCAGCCAACCTAATGATGCGAACAGGACTATTATAGCAAATTCGTAAATAATATTAGGAACACAATTGTAGCCTTGCCCACCCGACTAATTTGAATCAAGAAAAACTTTGTTTAAGAAAGTTTTAAATTTTTCAAAACGGTAAGAATCATAAGAATGCGACTGAAGGATAATATCACAATAGAGCCAAATCATAAGGAGAAGTGTAGTACTATGTCTGGAGATTACGATTATCTCTTCAAAATCATAGTAATCGGTGACGGAGCCGTCGGAAAGACAAGTTTGACTGTCCGCTTTTCGCAGGGATACTTCAAGGAAGATTACAAGATGACCATAGGCGTTGATTTTGCTGTGAAGACGGTTAGTGTTAATACGAATAATGGTCTTAAGACGGCTAAGTTGCAGATTTGGGATACTGGCGGTCAGGAGAGGTTTTCTTATATTCGTCCATTGTATTATCGTGGCGCTATGGGTGGATTGTTGGTTTATGATGTAACTAAGCGGGAGTCTTTTGAACATTTGGAGAATTGGTTAGAAGAAGTTGGCAAGCACTGTCCTTCTATCCCTATGGTTATGGTTGGTAACAAAACAGATATGCCGGGTAGAGCGGTTTCTCTAGAGGAGGCTTTGGAGTACGCAATTAATCATAATATGGTATATTTTGAGACTAGTGCAAAGGAGGGCACCAATGTGGAGGCCGCATTTGGAGATCTTACTAGAATTCTGATTGATTACACTTAGTCTTTGCGACTGTTTTTCTTTTTTTGGTTATATTCCTTTACAAAAATCATTGACGCGAAGGCTGCCGACCTTCGCGGGAAGTATCAAAAACTGTTTATTTCCATGTTTGGTTCATTTATTACTTTGCCTTTTGGTGTGTATATTGGTGCTTTTGGTAGTAGGTTGAAGGTATTTCTGAGGGCGAGTTGGTAGGCTCCTACGTCTAGGACTATGAGGATGTCTCCGGGTTGAGTTTTAGGAAGTTTTCGAGGGCCGGTGTTGTTTTTTGACCAGGCAAAGGTGTCGTTAGAATCACAAGTGATTCCAGCTATGTTGTAGTATTGTGTGGGTTTTTGGGTAGGTTTGGTAGCGTTGACTATTTCGAAGTGTTGCGCTATCCAGACCGCGTCGTTGGTGTCCGTTAGAGCGCTTCCATCCGTTATTATCCAGGGGTGTTGTTGAAGTGGTTGACTTATTTCTGTTGCTTTGATTATTAATATCATGATATTTGCGGTTAGCCATCTCCCTGTTTCGATTATGATTGTGGGAGGGCTGGCTTTGTTTTCTTGGTAGGTTTTGATTATTTGTTGGGTGGTTTTTTTGGCGTATTCCTCGATGGTGTAGTTGGGATTGAAGGGGTGGTTTTCTGTTTTGTAGTAGTTGACTGCGATTCCTCCGCCAAGGTTCAGGTTTTCTATGGTTGTTCCTAGTTCCTTTGTCATTTGTGTTGCGTATTGGGATAGTAGTTGTGCGTTTTGGACTAGTTTTTGGAGTTGGGTTATTTGGGTTCCTATGTGGGATTGTAGGGTTGTTATTTTGATTTTTGAATTTTTGAGGAGTTTGATTGCTTGGGGTAGTTGCTCGGGTGGAATTCCGAATCTTGCAGCTCCACTGGGTTTTTCGTAGTTTTGAATGCGGTGGGTTAGGTTTAGGGATATTCCGGCTTCTAGTTCGATATTTTGTTTTTGGCAGAGGTTTCTCGTGTATTTGATTTCTTCGATAGAGTTGAAGTTTAGGGTTATGTTTCTTTCTCTTTGTAGGCTGATTACCGTCTGTATCAGATTTTTGTTCTGCTTTTTTGAACTCCAGCTTTTTGAAACTCCGTTACAGATAATGTATGGTACATTTTTTAGTTGTGTTAGGGTGTATTTTAATTCGTAGATGTTTACTACTTCTATTCCAAATTTTTGGTCTACTAGGGTCTGGGCTACTTGAGGGAGGTGGTTGGCGGCCAAGGCGTAGCAGGGTTTGAAGGAGGGGTATTTTTTGAAGGCTTCTTGAAGCCTTTGAGCATTTCTTTTTAATTGGTCCAAACTTAGGACGTAGATGCGGGTTCCCAAGGTTTCTGCTAGCTTTTGAATGCTGACCCCTTCAAAGAAGATTTGATTATCAGCGAGTTTTAGGGGTTCTGCGAAATCTTTCTTGCCAATGTAATCTTTAGGATGAGGTGTAGACATTTGTGTAAATCTCTCCATGGTCTCCTCTTTAGGGTTGTGCGACATTTGAGTAAAAGTTATAGACTTTTTGGAGGTACGCAGGGATTCTAGAAGATATTAAGTTTTCCTTAAAAGTCTAATTTAGTTTTATATCCATTTACTCTCCCTTTTTGAGCCGGACCAAAGATTACTAGATTTTTCGCCATAATTGTGGAGTTTTTAAGTTACAATAACATAAGCATTAGAAGTGTGCTTTACAAGACTTGGATAATTTTGGTGGTTAGGGGTGAATGGTTTTGGTAGTCCCAGTTTGTTGTACTATTATTTTGGCATATTTTTGGGTCTGGTCAGGTTTAGGTAGTGCGGAAACCAGACTTTACAGTGTTCTGGTTGTAGTATCGCTGCTATTAATAATCGTGTTGATCATAAAGTTTGTTTTTATGGGAGAGAGGAAGAGTACAGCGTGTTTTGAGAGGAGCTTATGGGCGTAGTCTTGAAAAAAACGCCTTTAAAATGTTTTTGGGGTTTTAAGTTTCGTAGGTTTTGATTACTTCGGGTATTAAAGGTATGAGGTCGGTTGCAGTTATGTGATAGCCTTTGTCTTGAACTGCTTTATCTCCGGCCTTCCCGTTTAGGAACGCGGCGGCTACTGCCGCTCTGAATGGTTCATAGCCTTGAGACAGGAAGGCGGCGCAGATTCCGCTTAGAACATCTCCTGTTCCGCCTACGGACATTCCGGGGTTGCCAGTTGTGTTGATTTTTGTTCTTCTGCCGTCGGAAATGATGTCCTCGTGGGCTTTGAGGAGTATGGTGACTCCTAGCTCTCTTGCCCAGTTTTCAACTGTTTTTATTCGGTTTTTTAATTCCGAGGGGGGTGGCATTTTTTGTCCAGTTAATTGTAGGAATTCTCCTTGGTGGGGTGTGAGCACAGTTTTTGTGCCGTGGAGCATTTTATTTTCTTTTCCTAGGATTTTTATTGCGTCTGCATCCACAAGTAGGGGTAAATCTCTCTTTTTTATGAGTTGAAAAATTTCAGGGATGGTTTCTATGGTTTTTTCGTGTAGTCCGAGACCCGGCCCCACAACTGATGCGGTTGCCCAGTCTTGGATTAAGCTACTTATGAGGGGGAGAGATTCATTGTTTAACACTTCTCCTGGAAATTCTCTTACTATTAGGTCGGGGGAGAATCCCCTAATTATCGGAGCGATTTTTGAGGGGGCGACAACAATTACGAGGTCAACACCAGTTCTGAGGGCAGAGAGAGCAGTTAGCGCTGGTGCACCAGTATAGTATATGCTTCCGCCAATTATGAGAACTTTACCAAAATCACCCTTATGAGAATGGAGACCTCTCTTTTTTATTACGGACTTCACATCTCCAGGACCTGCTATGACCTCTGCTTCTGGAGGTATACCAATAGGCCATACTATGAGTTCGCCAGTACAGGTTTTGTTTAATAGTCCGGGTTTTGCTTTGTGGAAGGTTACTGTTAGGTTGGCTTGGACCACTTTGTCGTGGACTTCACCGCTCTCTGGATTTAGTCCTGATGGTAAGTCTACTGCTATTTTGAAGGCCTTCGCGGAGTTGAATAGATCTATGGCGGTGGAGAAGGGTTCCCGGATTTTTCCCTCTATTCCTGTTCCTAGCATGGCGTCAATCAGTATATCCGCTTTCTGGATTAAGTCTTTGATTTCCATTAGTTCTGAGGAGTCCCTAATTATAGTTTTTTTTACATTGAGAATCATTTTTTCTAGGGCTTTCCAATTTTGTCTAGCCTCAGGGGTTCGAATATTTTCTGGTTGGCCTATGAGAATTAGATGTACCTCCGCGCCAAGTGAGGCAAGGTGTCTTGCGGCGACAAATCCGTCTCCACCATTATTTCCTGTTCCTGAGAAAATTATGATGCTTGATTTTTCCACTTTTTTTCTTTTTATTATATTTTCTACTATTCCTCTTCCAGCGTTCTCCATAAGTAGTAATCTGGGGACTCCCAAGTACTCTGAGTTTTCGTCTGCTATTCTCATATCTTCTACGGATATAGTTTCCAAATTCTGAGCCTCCACCGCTTACAAAATAAAATATGAAGAGGTTGCAGTTTTAACCTTTACCTTTATTGTTAATTGTTCAAAATCTTTTTATTTCCCAGTGTGATTTTTCCCCTCATGCGACAAAGATTATTACTATTTTTAAAAAAGGTCAAGGCTATTATTAAGGCACCCAACTTTGCGTGCACCCAGTGCGGAGAATGTTGCTCTAGGTACATCATATGTGTGACTCACAAAGATGCTTATAGAGTAGCCAAAGAGTATGGATTGGATCCTCATGATTTCTTGGATTGCATTATTCCTGAGAAAAGCGTTGAGGAAACATATAAGGGTGTTCCTAGATTCTTGGGTGAAGATGGGAAAAGGTGGGTGCTCTGTTTTAAGACCAACGACAAAAACAGCGGTTGCTGTTTTAATAATGGGGGGCCTTGCTCGATTTATCCCGTTCGACCCTTGGTTTGCCGGGCATTCCCCTTTCTCTGGAGAAGATTGCTCCATGGCCACAAATTCATATTTAATAGTGAAGCCTTGGAGTTTTGTAAAGGATTAGGAGCCAAGGAGAATAAGTTTGACTTTGACAGTGTAGAAAGGGACATGATTCAATCAGAAAAAGAAGACAAGGAATACGCCAAACTTGTGGACGAATGGAATAGACTGGTGGAGGGAAAAAAAATAAAGTCTCCCTCATTGGACAGTTTTATTGACTTTTTTATGAAAACCCTCTCGGATGAGGAAAATGAGTTATAGAAACTTGTATCTCTACCCTCAAAACATTTTCTTGGGAAGCACAACTTCATACGAGGAAGCTGACTTCGCCCTTTTTGGAGTTCCATTCGACGGCACGTGCACCTTTTTGCCTGGTGCAAGGTTCGGACCGACAGTAATTAGGGAAGCCTCGTGCAACCTAGAATCGTTCAGTCTAAGAAGTTTCAGAGACGCTGAGGATGCCAAAATCTGCGACTTAGGGGATATCGCTGTAATTCCAGGGGATGTTAATCAGACACTAGATCGAGTGAAAAAAGTTGTAGGGGAATTAAAACAGGACGGCAAAAAAATTATAATGCTGGGAGGCGAACACACCATAACACTGGGGGCCATAAGGGGATTTGGAATGGATGTAGGAATAATAGATTTTGATGCACATATGGACTTGAGAAACAAATATCTGGATCAGCAAATCTCCCATGCCACATTAATGAGGAGGATGGTGGAAGAAGGCGTGGAAATCCTTCAAATAGGGGTGAGGTCAATCTGTAGAGAGGAGTACGAATTTATTTCTCAAAAAAAGTGGAACTATGTCACAGCTCTTGAAGTGGAGAGAGAGGGGATAAAAAAAGCTGTGGACAAAATAAAAGAGTTTCAATCAAGAAAAGACCGCATATATTTGACCATAGATGTGGATGTAATTGACCCCTCCTACGCTCCCGATGTAGGAAACCCGGAACCTTGTGGATTAACACCGACCCAGGTTATAGATATTTTGGAAAATTGCGATAAAGTTGTGGGCTTTGATGTGGTGGAGGTAACTCACGGCGGACGAATAACAGCCTTGGTTGCAGCCAAAATAATTCTGGAGTTACTTTGTACCATCAAGTTTCAATAATTTTTGGTTTATTGTAATTTTCAGGTTATATTTTAATCTCTTCGAGGGGCTTCATAAATCCCACTTTTTTGTGTCTTATATAGACTTGGGGAATTTGGGCACTTTTTGCCAACTTTACAAGCAGGTCTAAACTTGGTGGTTTAATTTTTTTCAATTCGTGGCTAAAGGCATTTGCTGGCTCAAATTCTTGAAGGGTGTAGCTGGCTTTTTTCTTTTCTGCTTTTGAAATGTATCCGAGGCCCCTCAAAACTTCACCAATATTTTTGAAGTATGCTTCTTCATCATTTAGGGAGGGAATGACAGTGGTTCTCAAATCTGCATATGAACTACTCCCAAAAACAGTCTCTAGGGTCGCCATTAGGTTTTCAATCACCTTCTCACCGTCATGAAACCCCACTATTTTGCTGTAAAGTGCTGGGTCGTTAAAGGGAGCTTTAATATCTATGGAAATTAGATCCGCACTATTTACCAGTTTTCTTATATTTTCTGGAAAGAAACCATTTGTATCAAATCCGAAAGAAAGGTTCTTCCTTCTACAAAAATTAGCAATTTCTAAAAGAACCTCAGGATAAAGGGTGGGTTCTCCGCCCGAAACTTTAACGGCCTCCACAAGTGAGCTAGCTTTTTCGATTCTCGCTAAAACTTTGGATAGTTCCACTTCCTGATTCGGGGTTACCTCGAGCATTCTCCAGTTATGGCACATAGGACACCTAAAGGAACACCCCGCCATAAAAATCACCATAGCAGGTTTTTGGGGGTAATCAATGGTACTAATATCCAAAATTCCGTAGACATATACCTTCATCGAAACCACCGGTTGACGGTAACTACAGAAAAATTCTTTAAGAACATGAAACATTCCTAAACAATTAATTTAAAATAGTTATTTAAATATAATAGATTCCCCATTGAAACTAAGGGAAAAGGAGAACTGTGGAAGATGAGCAAACACAAAAATATATACCAATCCGCACAGTTTACAACTATGGACTCAAAAAAGCGAATCACCCTCCCCGAAAAGGTGTGTGAGATGCTGAACATAAAAGAGGGTGCAAAATTTTTAGTGGTAGCAGATAAATCAAAATCCAAAATTATGCTGTACCCCATAATTATGGGAGAAGATAAATTTGCCGAGTTGTATATGAAACTCCGAGATATTCCGGGTGTTCTGGGAAAAGTGGCAACAGAGCTCGGAAAAATGAACATTAACATCGAATCTAGCATAGTTACACCCAGCGTAGAGAAAATAAGCGATTTTAATGCAATAATTAACTGTAAAAACTGCAAACTATCCCTGGTGGAAGTAGAGGAAAAACTAAAAAAACTGGAAAACACCATAGAAGTTGAAATAACACCAGTCGAATAAAAAAGATAAATTTAGAAAAATTGAGTTTACTCCCAATGAGGGTTAAAAACAGTAATTAATTCAGCGAAATTAAATAATTAAAACAGAAATTCTCCTCAATACACTTTTTATTGACTGTTTAAGAATTTACAAGACGAGGCTCAGTAGAGAAGGCTTATTCAGAAATGTGTAATCCATAGTACACTATCGATATACCTATTAGAACTACTAAAGGGCTAATTAGGTCGAAAATCTGTAAGCTTAGTGTGCTAGCGAGGCTGGTAGAGATTCCCCCAAAGAGTAGGGTTGATAAGAATCCTGCGAGGAAGAAGAGAATTCTTCTTTTCAATATGCCCTCGGAGGCTCTGTAGACTTTTATTAGGTAATGGGATAATACACTTAAACCTACTGCTAGAGTAATTAGAAGTACTACCACGAGAAGGTCTGAGAAGGCTGTGTCTGGCGGCGCCACATCTAGAATCACTATGGATCCTGGAAGCCACACAACTATCATAGGCAAAGTAACGTACAGTATTATGGTTCTGGTGGCTTTAAGGTATCGAATCTGAATTTCTCCATAGTTAAGGCCCACGGAAACTATGAGCAGTAGGCCTAAAGATATCAAAATGAAGCTCAACATGAACTTTTGCCCAATTATTAAACCCGTAGCGTTTATGAAAAGTCCTAGGTTAAAGCTAACCGCAGCTGCAGCTATTCCCACATAGAAGGCTGCAAAAATTTTGTTAAGCCAGTAATCGGGATTCTTCTTATAAACTTTGTAACCTAGAATCAAGCTAATGATCGAAACAAACAAAGCTACAGCGAATTGTATGTAGTCCAGAGAAGTGCTCTCAAGGGGAAGTATCAATTTAATGCTCTCAGGTATTAACAAGTTCAGTATTGAGGGATAAAATACTTTAAGAAAAGGCAATACGGGGACTAGAGAGGGTATGAAATAAGCTATAATAAGCAATTCTAAAAAAGACGGCATTGTAGATTCCACCACATCAATTTCTCAGGAAAATAACCACTATTTTTCGTCTAAAGTACCGATTTCCCTCAAATTAATTTTTCCCCAGCCTGGAATGTGTAGATTCTTTCCATTTTTCCTCATAAAGAAGCATTTATAGAATCTTCTCCGCCTGAGTCTAAAAAATGATTAGAATCGCATTATTTCGCATCATCTTTTATGAAAATACGTATGCTAAAGCGTTTTAGACGAGTAAAAACTGTTTTTACAGCGATAAGTTGCCTGAATATGCTTACAAATTTCGTAAAAGTATGGGGAGGCTGTTTGAAAAATATATTTTTATAGGAAAGGGTGGTTAGTGCTGGTGTATTTTGGGGTTTCTTCTACTTTTAGTTACAGATAATATTAGCTCGGTCTTGCATATTGCATCGAATGTTTTCGTGTGGGTACCATACCTCACAAATTTTTTGATGTCCTCAACCTCGTCTAAATCGAGGATTACTCTGGGCGAACGGTATATTTTGGGTTCTATATTCCTTTTTCGAGTTTCTTCGATGTGTGCTTGGAAGCTATTTTTCCCAAATTTTGGTTCAATAACATTGGGGGGAGACCTATAGAGTATGTTTGTTCCGCCGTTTAGGGATGGAGAAAGAATTACTGTCCTTTCCGATTTTGCCATTGATGTTATTTCGTCAATGTCTCGAGGTGTGATTAAGGGAAGGTCGGCGGGAATAACCAGAGAAGCTTCCGCATTCATTTCCAAACTGTATTCTGTGGCTTCGACTATTGCCTGATTTATTCCTCTCGGCTTTTCCTCCAGAAGTAGAATGGCGTTTTTTGGGATTATTTCTTCTATTAATTTATCTGAAGTTACCACTATGAGTTTACTTACTTTTTTGGAGGAGGACACAGCAGAAATGACATCGGAAAGCATAGCTAGTACCAATTGCTTCCTTTGGGTATCAGGAATCTGGTCAGCTAATCTAGACTTGGATTCCTTCAGGCCTTTAAAAGGAATAACAACATGTACCCTCAAGGTTATCCCTCATACTAAACATCATAAATTAACCAAAATTCAAATTAGAAATTTTCCACATCCTTCTTTGCAGGGCCTCCTCAACCTCCTGTGCAAGCCTTCCAACCAATCGAGGATCATTGAGAGTATATCTTGCAACTGAAACCACCCTTGCCCCAGCCTCAATCATTCTTAAAGCGGTACTCGGATCAGTGACAGAATTGTTTCCAATTAGAAACACTTTACTTTTTTTTGAAATATTTCTAATGACTTCCAAGTCCGCCTCGGAGTAGCCCGGCTTCATGGCATCCACATGAAAGGCGTCTACTCCCAAGGAATCCAAGTTTTTTGCCAAGGCTACGTCGTCCACCACATTCGCGCGCCACTTCACTATTAAGGGCAAATCCAATACCTTTTTCAGACTTTTAATCCATTCTTTGAGTTTGTCAAGATTCAGGAGCAATGCTTGACCTCCGCCCAATTGTGTTATCTCATGTTGCCTACAGTGAGCGTTAAGTTCAAAGGCATCTGCACCACTACTTTGAACAAGTTCTCCCGCTCTCAGCAGTCCTTCCAGTGTTGCCACCCTCACATTTACCGTTACTGGGGCGCCGCCCCTTTTTGCAGTTTTGACTTCTCTGAATAGAAAGTTTTCCAAGTCGCAGAGTTCCACATAAAACTCGCTTCTGCCCCTATTCTTAATTTCCAAGCCAGCCTTAATTGTTTCAGCATCAAAGTTTATTCCGCCCAGTATAACCATACCAGCGCCTGCTTTAGCAGCTTCAAAACAGAACTTACCATCACAAACGCCAGCCATAGCTGCCAAAACTACATGGCTCTTAACGCTTACCATCATCCGGCCTCTAAATTTTCATTCTTTCCATAACCAGTTTAGCAAGATTTACTTTATCCTCCTTACTCTTCATTATAATATTTGTGCAAAAAACGCTGATACCCAAATCCTCTATCCTTTTAGTGAAAGCCTGATCACCTGTATCTATAAATATTTCATCTATGATGCCTTGATAAATGGTAGCTACCCCGAAGGGCGACACTTCAACGCCTATCCCCCTCAACAAGTTTCCTGCCGGTCCACTAACCGGCCCACCACCTATTATGGGACTAACACAAATTCTCTTGACCTTAACCTCCCCCAAGGCTTTCTTTATCTTGGATACGCCAAGGATTGGCCCTATGCTGGTAACGGGGTTGCTTGGACCGATAACTATTCCCTCAGACTTTTTTATTGATTCCAACACTCCCGGAGCCGGCTTAGCCTTTTCTATTCCCTCAAAAATAACATCTAAAACCTTATCTTCACCTTTTCTCTTAACCCAGAACTCTTGGAAGTGAAATTTTCCTTTATCAGTTTTCACAAAAGTGGTTACTTTATCATTAGACATGGGCAGAATCTTTACCTTTATATCAAAGGCCTTACACAGCGAGTTGGTGACATCGGATAAAGTGTAACCCTTTTTTAGTAATATGGTTCTGTGTAGGTGTGTTGCTAAGTCTCGATCCCCAATGGAGAACCAGTCTGGGTAACCATATCTTTTCATCATACTTAAAAAGTGAAAGGTGTCATCCTTTATTCCCCAAAACCTGTTTTCATCCAGAAGACCAGCTAGAAGGTAGATAGCTGTATCAATGTCGGGGCTAATGTATAGTCCCTGCCATTCAAAGTCATCTGCAGTGTTGATTATGAGGGTTACTTCCTCAGGCTTCATGAAATTGAGAAAACCTTGGATAAGCTTTAGGCTGCCAGTTCCTCCGGACAGTACCGTTATCATTTTTCCACTCTCTTACTTATCGAAACATGTCCTTCTCAGGCGCCCTTAATAAATCTTTAATGCTTCCTTCACCTTCAATATAGTCGAAACCCCTTATTATGACCACTGGGATTCCTTCATTAGCCTCACCCATAACGAGCTCCGCAGCCGACGCCAACTCATCCGCGATCCCCACCAGTGTAGATTTCAAAGTATAACCAAAAAGATCAACATCGCCCCTCCTGTCCCAAACAGGTTTCATTCCAGATACGCCAATCGCAACATTGATGGCTCCCTCCCTGAATGGTCGACCATGTGTGTCCGAAATTATTACCGCTAGTTTAACTCCAGTTAATTTTTCCAATTCTTTCCTTATCTCCCTAGCTGATTTTTCCGGATCTCTAGGCAGTAGAGAAACAAAGTGTTCGCCCGGCATATTCGATTTGTCTACACCGGAATTGGCGCAAATAAAACCATGCTTGGTTTCTGTTATTATGGCGTGCTCCATTCTAATAATTTGTTTCGCCTCTCTAAGTATAACCTCGACCTGACGGGGATCCTTTTCAAACCTTTCGGCAGTTCGTATAGCAAAATCGGATGGAACTACTGTATTAAGATCAACCACACTGCCCTCGGCTCTAGAAACTATGGTTTGGGCAATAACAAAAATATCCTTAGCTTTGATTTCTATGCCTTGTGCTTTAGCCGCTTCTACGATGAGTTTCGGTATATTATCGCCTTCCTTAACTATAGGTATTTCTTTTAGACCCATTATGTGAATCATATTTTCAATCCTCTAAAAAATTAAAAGCAATTAATGAGAAAAACGCAAATTAAATTAACCGAAGCTGAATAAGGAAATTTCAAGGTTCATAATGTTAATAGAACAGATTTAGAACACCCACTTAAAAACTCTTTTGTAAAAAAACAGATTCAAAAATTTTTTCACTTTTTTGTATCGCAAGTTAGAAATTAGTTTTAAATTACTATCGCAAGAAACAATTCGTGAATTGTTTTAGAAGCACAGTTCATGTAGGTTTTTACTTTTTGTGCGGAAGTTTACCGTTCACAATTTTGGAAATGATGTTTTTCTGGGCACGACCTACTGCGCTTGTAAAATCGAATCCCTTTGTGTCTACGCTCAACTCATCAATAATATCTCCATAGGTGCACTCGTTAACAATTTCAATAATCAATTCGGTTATGTCATATCTTCTTGATTTGTATCTTACAATAATGGTCTGATTCTCCCAATCCACTTCAGCGCCGTATTCTTGTCTCTGTAAGTTAATCGCCTCCGCTATGGTAATCCCGGGATTCATCCTCATCACTTCTTGAGGTGAAGGAACGGTTATTCCTTCCCTAGCTAGAAGCGTGTGTTGAACAAACATTGCAAGAAGCCAACAACGGTTAAATCTCCCCGCCCACACTCGCGGTATTCTGTCTTCATCGTTTTCAGACAAACAACTCACCATTTAACATATAAACAATCTCAGTCTAATAAATGATTTCAATTAAGTAAATATTAAATTATTTTTAAATTAATAAAAAAACGTGTGAATTTAGCTTTTGTTATCGAATGACTGATAGTAGGTCTCCAAGTCCAGAAAGAAGGCTTATTTTAGGCTCTTTCAGCGAAGGCTTCTCATCCGGAAAAGAAACACAAATAGCCCCCCATTCTAGGAAAAGGGAGCATATAACACCAGATTGACCTTCAGAATCTAAATACACACAAAAAAACAATAAATTTTTTGGAATAAGATTACAGAAAAAACCCAGAAAAACCATCGTTATTTGGGAAAAAAATTAACCCCCCGAGTTCTTTTTGGCAAGTTCTCTTCCTAGTTTAACTCCTCTTATTAGTGCCTGAATATTTCTCTCCTTTACGCTCTCCCTTAAGTCTAGTTCTAGCATCACATCAAGTAAAGAGTTTAAAATTGATTCTTCTGAAACAATATCAGTTATCCCAATTAAAGCTCCAAGCATTATAAGGTTAGCAGGCGTCTTGGACTTGAACTCGGACTCGGCGATTTTGATGGCGGGAATTCTGAAGATTCTAAAATTTTTCTCCGAGGAGATTTTTATATTCTCGTCTATTAGTAGCAATCCTTCTTCCTTCAAGTTGCTTATAAATTCTTCTAGCGATTCTTCTGACATAATCACCAAAATGTCTGGATTAGTTATAATGGGGCAAACAATTTCGCTGTCTGAAATGATAACGTCGGATACAGTTGAACCCCCTCTCACTCTGGAACCGTAACTTTGAATATTGGTAGCGTTTTTTTCCTCATAAACCACGGCAGCGCGTGAAAGAATAAAGCCTAAAAGAACAATTCCCTGCCCGCCACTCCCAACAAACTGTATTTGTGTGGTCAACTCCAAACATCCCCCTACTCTCTGAAAGATAATTCCAGCCAATCCAACTGCGGCCTTTTCAATTTAATGGTTCCTCTCTGCACGCCCTCAATGAGCTTTCTGTACTCGTTAGCCATTTCAGGTCTATCCCTGTCAGCGAATTCCCCCAGTATCAGTTTCCCGCTAATTTTTCTTGGAGGAAGCTTCTTTGCAACTTCCAGTTTAACGGTGCGCTCCCTGAACCAATCCATGAGCTGCTTGGGGTCGGGCATCTCGTTTTTTCTTCCGAACTGGGTTGGACACTGACTGATAACCTCTATGTAGGTGAATCCCTTTTTTTGTATGCCCTTAATTATGGAACTTATTATTCTCTGAGGCTGAACAGTGCTCCATCGAGCCACATAACTGGCGCCAGCACTAGTAACCAACTCACAGAGGTCAAAAAAGCCCTCCACACTACCGTAGGGAGAAGTGTATGTGTAGGCTCCCACAGGGGTGGTGGGACTTGTCTGGCTGCCGGTTAAAGCGTAAACCAAATTGTTGACACTAATCACATTAATGTCTATATTTCTTCTGGCGGCATGTACCAGATGTGATATTCCAATTGCTCCACTGTCCCCGTCCCCAGTGAAGACAATTACTTCAAAGTCTGGGTTGAATAGTTTGATGCCTGTGGCGAAGGCTACAGCTCTTCCATGTGTCACATGCAGGCTGTCAGCATTAATGTATCCCGGTATTCTACCTGAGCATCCTATTCCAGAAACAAAAACAATGTCGTCTATGTTAATACCCAATTCATCTATGGCTCGTAGGGTGCAGTTCATTATTATTCCATTACCACAACCTGGACAGAAAACTGTGGGAAGTCTATCCTCCCGTAAATACTTTCTAAGAGGCTGAATCACGCATGTTTTCTCACCCAATTTGTCGCATCCTCCAAATTTTGCTCACAAGAGCTTTTTTATAGCGTCGAGAATCTCTTTGGGTTTAAATTGCCTAGCTATACCCATGAGGGAAACTACTTGGGCTTTCCCCTTAGCCGCCTCGGTTACACTATGAACTAATTGACCGACGTTCAATTCGGGAACCAATATGTAATCCACTCCGCTTGCAATTTTGTGCACCTCATCGTAAGGGAAAGGCCAAATGGTAATCAAACGCAAGTAGTTAACAGGTATCCCCTCCTTTTCCGCCTCAATGACCGCTTCCAAAGCTACTCTGGAAACGCTTCCAAAAGAAACAACTGCTATTCTTGAATCGTGAAAATCGCGCTTCTCAAAGTAGGTAAAAGCTTTAGAGTTGTTGACTATCTTGTCTCTCAAACGTCTCACAAGCTCCAAGTGCTTTTCTGGATCATCTATGGGGTATCCTTTCTCATCATGACTCAAACCCGTAAAGTGGAAGTGGTAGCCAGCACCAAAAGTGGGCAGTGGTGGGGGAATCCCTCGCGAGTCAGGTTTGAAGGGCAAAAACTCTTTTGGCGGAACTTTAGGATTTCTTCTCCAAACCAATTTTAACTCGTCATGGTTTGGAATTTCAACCTTCTCCCTTATGTGGGCCACCTCTTCGTCTGCCAATAATATGACTGGAACCCGATAGGTTTCCGCAATGTTAAATGCACGAATAGTTAAGTCAAACATTTCTTGGGGAGTATTCGGAGCCAGAGCCACAATCATATTGTCTCCGTGTCTACCCCAAAGACATTGCATAACATCCCCCTGAGAAATGCGGGTAGGCAAACCGGTGCTCGGACCAGCGCGTTGACAATCCACAACGACACAGGGAATCTCGCACATAACTGCCCAACCCAAGTTCTCCTGCATGAGAGAAAAGCCTGGGCCACTAGTAGCAGTCATGCCCTTCGCGCCGGCCAACACGGCGCCGAGTACTGCGGCAATGGAGGATATTTCGTCCTCACACTGTAGAAAAACCCCGCCAACCTCGGGCATCCTACGAGCCATAACCTCCATAATTTCAGTAGCAGGGGTAATAGGGTAGCCAGCAAAAAATCTGCACCCCGCAGTTATCGCCCCTTCCGCACATGCCTCATTTCCACTCATAAAGTATACTCCGGACTCCAACACAAAGTCCTTCCAACCATTTCCCATAAGACCACACCAAAAGAAAACCTTTACCAAATATGGTTAAAATTAGGTAAAGTATACTTTTCTAGTTATTGGTTAATATTTAGATTAGAGCCCTTCTAGCAAGGATAACCGAAATCAGCATTGAAACTAATAAGAACAGTAATAAGACAGAGGCGTCGAATAATAATGAGGGTAAAATATCCATGGTTGCAAATCCCCCTCCCAATTTTCCCAATTGTCCGCCCAGCATAAGTTTTCTTATCCCATCTACAGCGTAGGCTAGAGGGTTAAAGCGGGCAATAGCTTGGAGCCATTGGGGCATTGCTTCAACAGGGATTATGGTTCCACTTACAAAAAATATGGGCATTAGGAAGAGGTTTATTAGTTCGAAGAACTCGTGTCCCGCGATTTTTAGTCCAACGGCTGTTGAGATTGCCGAGAAACCCATGGTTAGCAGAATCAGGAAGGGGATGGTGAGTATAACATAGAATCCAGTGTTAATTTTCACGCCTATCAAGGGCACGAGGGCGAGCATAATTATGCCCTGTATTAGACTTCTCAGGACAGTTGATGTGAGTTTTCCCAGTATGATGGATGTGCGGGGAATGGGGGATACTAGCAGCTTAGTTAAGAAACCCATACGTTTATCCCAAAATATTGAAGTGCCAGAAAATGCCGCCATAAACATTACCGAAGCCGCCACCACACCCGATGCATAGAAATCAATATAATTAACACTAAATATGTTCAGCAAAACATACCTTACAGGCGATGATGGAAGAAATAATAAAAGTGAAGAAAGAATACTTGCGCCTTGCATATTCCACGAAAAATTATAGTTATAGAGGGGCATACCTCCATTAAAGGCGAATCCGAAGAAGATTAGCCAGGCCAGGGGAGTGATTAGTGATGTGGCAAACTGGATTCTCCGCCGAAAATAATGCTTCATATCCCTTTGAGCTATTTGCCAAGCCTCAGCCAACATGTAGCACATTACCTCTGAGAAACGGTGCTAAACCCGGTTTATAAGCTCTGCCATCAAAAAGTTTCAAGAAAAACATCAACTCTACCATAAACACTAAAATTCATACGAAGAAGAATTAGAGAAGAGTGTTTAAAGGGTATACTTTCTGAATAGTAGAGCCCCCGTAACCACCATAACTACAAATATCACCATCAGCACCACAAAATCTAATAGTAAGGACCCCCCGATTCCCAAAACAAATAAATTCCAATTGATTGGCATATATAGACCACCAAAAAGGGCCAGCCTAGTGGCGTCAACAGCATAGGTTAACGGGTTTCCCTGAGCAATAAACTGCAACCAATTGGGCATAGAGGCTATGGGTACAACCGCCGAACTGGCAAAGAATAGGGGAAGTAGAATCATTTGAAATACGCCGAAGAAGACCTCGTGATCAGCCAACTTGATTCCCAAAGATACCGAGAGACCGGCGAGACCCGCAGCGAAAACTATCATGAAGGGAATGCTTATGGCAACGCCTAATATGCCAGTATAAATTTTGGCTCCCAATAGTACGGCCAGCACAACAACCACTAAAGCTTGTATTAGGCTTCTAATAGTGGAAGACATCATTTTTCCCAGCATAATGGAAGATCTGGGAATTGGAGCCACCAACAATTTGGTGATATATCCAAACCGCTTATCCCAGATAATGCTTATTCCAGACATAAAGGCAGTAACCATGACAGTGGCGGCAATAATTCCAGTCGCCAAAAAATCGAGATATTGAATACCATAACTGGTTAATAGGATAGATTTTAGAGGTTCACCAATGGGAAGAAAATAAACAAAAAATTGAATAATGTTTAGTAGTCCCCGACCACCAAAAATTGCACCACTCAAACCCGGAATCCCTGAACTTATCGCATAGCCAAAGAACCCCAGCCAAACCGCAGGCTGTATGAACGAAGTTAACACCTGCACTTTTCTTCGCATAAAATGTCTTAGCTCCCTTTCCGTTACATACCATGCCTCTTTAAACAAAAGCTTTTCCACCACCAAGCCCATTCTAATTAAAAAGTTAACTGTTCAAAATTTTTCATTTGAGCGACCTTCTAAAAATGGTTACTCCTATCGAAACCATAATCACTATAAACAAGGTCAACACAACCGCATCCACCAGAAGACTCCCTCCAATCCCGATTAGAGCATAACCACCCCCCAATGGTCCAAAGGTCCCCCCCAGCATCGCACATCTTATTGCATCCACAGCGTATGTCAAAGGATTAAAATAAGCCACAACCTGCAACCAACCCGGCATAAGTTGAACAGGAACAAGAGCCCCAGAAGCAAAAAACAGAGGCAGAAGTATGAGATTAATAACTCCAAAGAATTCCTCATGTTCCGCCATCTTAATCCCAATAGCCGTAGATAACCCCGAGAACCCCAAGGTAAACAGAATCATGTAGGGCACAGCTATCACAACCCCCCATAGACCCGTATTCATTTTCGCACCCAAAACTATCGCCAAACCCATAACTATCAACCCCTGTATCATCGCTCTAACCGTTGCCGAAATCATTTTACCAAACATTATCGAACTCCTAGGAATCGGACTAACCAACAACTTATTAAGATAGCCAAACCTCTTATCAAACACTATAGAAACACCCGCAAACATCCCAGTAAACATAACGGTCATAGCCACAATACCCGGAGAGAGGAAAGAGAGATAACTCGTGGTAGTCAAATTCAAAAGAAAGTAACTCTGCCAAAGTTCAAGATTCAGAGACAAAACAAAAAAAGTAAGCAAAGTGGGAATACCCTCAATCCCAAGACTACTCAAATTAAACCCAGGCAAACCCCCACTAAGCGCATAACCAAACAACGCCAACCAAATCACAGGAGTAGCCAGAGAAGTAACAATCTGAATCCTCCGCCTATAAAAATGTTTAATCTCCCTCAAAGCCACATACCAAGACTCACTCAACATACTACTAACGCCTTCTCCTCTTCATTAACATCATTCTCTTAAATAGCTCAATCCTGTCCGCCTTCTCCTCCCTAAGACTCCTACCCGTAAACTTAATGAAAACATCGTCAAGAGTGGGACGACTCAGAGAAATATTATCTATACTCACACCAATCCTGCTCGCCTCCTGAAACAACTTGGGTATCGCAGTCTCACCCCTATCAACCGTCAACCGAATACCATCCTCCTGCGGCAAAACCTCAGTAACAAAATCCAAGGTTTTGATGTGATTCAGAAACCGCTCCCTATCATTAGCGTGCACCGTAACCACATCCCCACCCAGCATCCCCTTAAGCTCCTCCGGAGAACCAATATTCACAATCTTCCCATAATCAATAATCGCAATACGATCACACAACTTATCAGCCTCATCCATATAATGAGTGGTCATAAAAATCGTAATACCCTCCTCGTTCAGCTTCCTAACATACTCCCAAATACTAGCCCGACTCGCGGGGTCTAATCCTAAGGTGGGTTCATCAAGGAATAGTATGTCTGGGTGGTGCATTAGTCCCTCGGCGATTTCTAGTCTGCGGCGCATTCCGCCGGAGAATTTTTTGACTAGAGTGTTTTGCCATTCAGTTAGTTCTACGATTTGAAGGAGTTCGGGTATCCTTTGTTGTATGAGGTTTTTGGGCATGTGGTAGAGTTTGCCGTGTAGTTCCATGTTTTCTCTTGCTGTGAGTTCGTCGTCTACGCTTATATCTTGGGGTACTAGCCCTATTTTTTTTCTTACTTCGTCTGGTTGTTTTTTTACGTCTATTCCTGCTATTTTGGCTTCTCCTTCGGTTATTTGTGTTAGGGTGCATAGCATGTGCACCGTGGTTGTTTTTCCGGCTCCGTTTGGTCCTAGGAAACCGAATATTTCTCCTTCCTGTACTTGGAAGCTTATGTGGTCTACTGCGGTGAATTTTCCGCCGTAGATTTTTGTTAGGTTGTTTGTTTCGACTATGGCCATTGTGGGGCACCGCTTTTTTATTTGTTATGAAAAACTTATTTCGTACTTTATGAAACGCGTTAATTGCATGTAGGTTTTTTTGGTATTTATTGACTGGGTGTGGTCTTTGTTTTTTGGTTTTTGGGGTTTTGTTGTTTGTGGGTTTTTGTTTTCGTGTTCTTTGATGTTTCTGCCATATAAGTGTTTTCGAATTTTTTGTGGGTTTTTGGGTTTGGATGTTTTTGTTGTTAGGCGGAGCGTTTTTGGTGATTTTTGGTTTGTGTTTTTGTTATTCTGGAAGAATTTAAAAGGTTTTTTGCGTATTTTTTTGTGGATTGGTTTAGTGTTTTCAAGCGGGTCGAATGAGGTTTTTGGTCCGTTTGAAGCTGTGTGTTGGTGTGAGTGTGTATATTTGGTATGGTTTGGTTTGTTGTGGATTTGAGTGTTGTAGGGGTATTTTAGATGGATGGGCAGTCTGTTTTGGCTATTGTTAGTTTTCTGCTTTATATGGGGTTTTGTATTTTTTGTATTTATCAGAGGGATATTATGTTGATGTTGGAGTTGAGGAAGGTGGGTAAGAGTCTTAGGGAGGTTTCGAGGATGGTTAAGGAAGCCCGTTCAATGGTAATGTCTTGTTTTAGTGATAAGTTGACGGTGGAGGAGAAGGAGGAGGGTTTTGGGAAGGTTATTGAGTATTTCGTTATTGCGCCCATAGAAACGGATCCTTCGGGGGTTATGGGTCGCTTGGAGTATCTTCTTGATGTTAGTGATGAGGCTTTGGAGGGTTTGGTTAAACCGTTGGTGCCGGATGGGGATTTGGAAAAGGTGGAGAACCTTAAACAGATGTTCAGGGAGGCTGTAGTTCTTAATAGAATTTACAAAATGGTGAGGGAGATATATGTGTCGAGTAAGATGTCTAAGAGTCTTGAGACTACGATGCAGGCGACGATGAATCTGTCGCTTTTGGTTCGGGATGCTAGGATACGTTTTAAGGCGGTTAAGGCTTATGTAGATACTCAGCCTATTGGTAATGGTATTGGTCCTTTGGTGGTTGCGAAACTGTTGGGTGATTCTCGTTTTGAGGTTAGGGATGGGGTTGTTGTTTCTGAAGTGATGCATAAGGGGAGGGATTTAATATTGATTAAGCCTAAGGGTCCGGGGGCTAGGGTGAGAAATTTGGGTAAGGTTGCGGAGGCAGTAATAGAGGGGGAGGAAGATGTGGGGGGTGTGGTTATAGTAACGGCTGAGGTTAGACTTGAGGGGGAGAAATCTATTATCATAACGCCGGCGACTGGTGTTGCCTTGGTTTCTGAGCCTGATAAGTATAGGCTGGAAGAGTTGGCGTCTCGGAGAAAAATACCGTTAATATCTTTGATTGTTAAGATGTCAAATGAGGAGTACTTCACAAAGATGAGTGATGAGGTGAGGGGTGCGGTCCCCAGAATTATTGGGAAGCTGGAAGAGTTAATGGGGGGATTCGGAAAGGGAAAGGTGGTAATAGTGGGGTCGGGAAACACTATGTCTATAACTCCCTAGTATAATTTGGAGCTTGGGGAGCTATTAGAAAAATGTGGTTTCTGAAATTTTTTCCTGACTATTTTGAAATTATTCTATTGTTGGGTGGCGTTCTTTTAGGTCTTTTTCTTTGACGCCCAATCTCTCCATTAGTTCGGTTATCAAGCCGTCTAGGAACGCTAGAACGGTGGATTCAAATAGGGTGCCCAAGGGTGTTAGTGGGGAGTGTTCTCCTTTTATTTGTCTCCGGATGTAGTCGTTCTGTCCGTCTATTTTTGTTCGGCCACGGATGGTCAATACTAGGTCGGCCAATTGGGCTAGGGGGGAGTCTGGATAGGAGGTGATGACTACTAATGTTGCGTTAACCTCTTTTTTGGCGATGCGTGAGCTTTCTACCACGAGTTTTGTTGTGCCAGAGCCGCTTATGGCGATTAGTATGTCCTTTGATGTGACGGCGGGTGTTATGGTTTCTCCTATGACGAAAACTTCAAAACCGAGGTGCATAAGTCGCATGGCGAAGGCTCTTACCATTAGACCGGAGCGCCCCGCCCCCACTACAAAGATTCTTCTGCCGGATTTTAACCCGTTAATTAAGAGTTCGACTAGCTGGTTTACTTGGCTGTCATCAATTTCTTGGACTGCGTTAGATATGTTTCCACTGATTTCTAGCATCGCTTTTTTTAGGGTTCTGGTATTGGTCACCACGCCCACCCGTGATTCTTAATATTCAATTTTCAATTTAAAAGTGACCATATATTTATACTCTACGTTTTAGATTCATGTCGAAATAATTAATGTTCTCAATAAGAAATAGACATAAAAATGTATATATTAAATCTCGGTTTTAAACTTGTTTCTGTTTTGACTTTTCGTGTTACAGACTTGTTAAAGAATATACCGCGAAGATATTCTATCTTGAATCGTTAGATGAACGGAGAAGTGGGTGTTTCCTCAAAATTTATATTATGCTCTTCTAATTATTGGGTTTAAGCGTTATGGAGGTAGAGAGTTGGCTGGTAGGCCTAAAAGCAAGTTTTTCGAAGCAGACATTTGGTGGCAGCACCAATTAAAGTTTAAAGCTAAATTGGATGGTTTTCATGAGGTTGAGATAGACGAGTTGGAGCCTCACGGAACGGATAGCGCTCCGAATCCTGCTGATTATTTTCTTTTAGCTGTTGGTGGCTGCCTTTCTTCCTCATTTATTTTTTCTTTAAGCAAATTTGATGTGAGTTTGAAGAAGATGCACGCCAAAGTTAGGGGAAAGTATACTCGTGTAAATGAGAGGGTGAGAATTGAGAGAGTGGATGTAGTTTTGGAGGTGGAACCATCAACTGAAAGGGATCTTCAAGAAATGAAGGAGTGGTGTATTGGTGTATTTAGGAATTTTTGTATCATTTCTGAATCAATTAGAAAAGGTTTGCCCATAGGAGTAACACTAAAAATTGGAAATGAAGAAATTGAGATTCCTCCACCCGAAGGATAAAGTTTTCAGCATTATGTGTTTCCAAATAGTTCTGAAGATTAAACTAGATTTTTGGTGTTTTTGGAAGCGCCCATTGCTTCCTTCAATATTTCTCTGTAAAGCGCTTTTAACTTTTTGCACTTTTCTTTAATTTCTCTTTTTGTAACCGTGTGGTAGTTTGGGCATTCTTTGTCTACTAGGCAACTTTTTCTATCAAAATTTAGTATTATCGGGTAATAGGAACATCCTTCAGGACGTGAAGAGTAAACAGAACACCCATCATTGTAAAAGAAGCATTTACCATCTATGTTTCGGAGTTGATGAAAACCCTCAGCGGTAGTTATCGTAAAGTCTTCGCGGTTATATCCTAAGGCTTCAAGTCTAGCGATGTCTCTACTGGATAAAAGCATCTCGGTACTATGGCAGCATAATCCACACCGACTACACTTCAATTTCACCGCTTCCCCTTTTTTAGAAAGAATGCTTAATTAATGCTAACTTTTCCAAGGCATTCAAATTCAGAAGCATTTTTTAAAGTGCGCTAAGTAATTTTAATTTTAAATGCGGCCATATTTTTCAACGATCCACCTAACATATTTCCTTATCGCTTCGTCTATTCGCATAGTGGGTTTCCATCCTAACCCTTTGAGTTTAGATATGTCAAGTAGTACAAGAGGCACATCACCAGTCCATCCTTGTTCTCCTCCAGTGTAACTAAGTTGCACATCTTTAAGTTTTAACTCATTTATTACAATTTTCGCTATGTAGTTTACAGTCACCCACTCTTCGGAGCCAATGTTAAAAACATTAAACCCCTTCTCAGCCTTTTCTGTGACATAAATTGAGGCGTCGACACATTCTGAAACATCCATGTAAGATTTTCTCTGGTTTCCATCGCCCAATATTTCAAGTCTTTGGGGGTCCCTCTTTAGCTTTTGATAAAAGTCGAAAATCACCCCATGGGAACTCCTAGGCCCAATAATGTTAGCATATCTTAGGGAAACCCCGCAGAGACCATAACACGCACAGTACGCAGAAATATACATCTCGGAAGCCGCCTTCGCCGCCCCATAGGGACTAATAGGCTGCAGGGGGTAGGTCTCGGGAGTGGGAATAGCCTCAGCCAATCCATATAGGGTTCCACCGCTGGAAGCAAAAACCAGATTTTGAACATTCCTCCTCCGCA
The DNA here is from genome assembly GCA_964510585.1 of uncultured archaeon. Classification (GTDB taxonomy): domain Archaea; phylum Asgardarchaeota; class Jordiarchaeia; order Jordiarchaeales; family Jordiarchaeaceae; genus Jordiarchaeum. The sequence continues at coordinate 29,144 of CAZECW010000173.1, forward strand.
TCGCCTCAAGGATGTTAATCATTCCATTAACATTGATGCTAAAATCATACAATGGGTCCGAAACACTCCTCCGAACGTCATACTGAGCTGCAAAGTGAAAAACAATGCTACAGTCATCCACACAGCTTTCCACAGTTTCAAAATCTCTAACATCACCTTCAACAAACTCCACGCGACCTGTACTCAGATAGTCCTGAATATACTCAGTAGTGGAATTAGAGAGATCGTCCAGAATAGTTACATCGCAACCCATGCCAACCAATCTGTCGACCAAGTGACTTCCGATGAAGCCGGTTCCACCAGTTACCAAAACTTTTTGGCCTTTAATATACAAAATCTCAACCCCAGAGAATATGCACAAATAAGGGATTGGTATGTTTTAAACTTGAAGTGTGTCCATTAAAAAAACATATCCCCCTCACCGATAAAGTTCAAACTCCGATACCCCCACAATTTTTGGCTCTAAATTCGAAAATAAGGCCAATAAATTCACCTAAAGAAAAATAGAACTAATTTAAATCACCTTTCCAAGGAAAAAGACAAAAATACAACGAAAAAGGAAGCAATAAACAAAAACATTAAGACAAACACCGAAAAAACTTAAGGCATTCGGTTTCCCCTCGCAGAGAATCAAAAACCAAAAACAATACTTGGTCTATGAGGACTTCAAGATAACACCGGAAACACTAAAAAATCCAAAAGCCTATGAAATTTAGATCTCTAAAAACAGAACCTCCCCAAGGACCAACCGCAGAATCATTAGTAATAGGGAATAAAAAGGGAATTGTGCGGGGGCCTTCCCATGGTGGCGCCCACATAATTCCCTTTTCTCCCTCCTCGTGTTAGTCGCATGGGTAAGCTTGATTTTTGTGAGAGGGAGTGATTTTGATTCTTTAATTTTGGAATGAATGTGAGTTTTTCTTTAGTTTAATATTGTTCTTTTCTTATTTATACTTTTCTAATAGTTAATTTTTGCTAGATAGCCGTTTATTTTTTATTTCTTAGTGAATTATTTCTTATTTAAAAATTAGTATTTTTGGTAATAAATTTTTTCTTTTTTCAATGATTTTGGTTGCAAAATGATTATTTTTTAGGAAATGAATTCGAGGTGATAGTAATTATTGATAACTTCCACTGTTATGTGGATCGAATAAATCGCACCAATTTTAATTAGTGCGGGACTACAAATATGAGTTCTTGTGGTATTTAAGCTACTCCTGCTTAAAAGCCGGCCTGAGATGCTCGGAGGATTGGATAAAGGAGCCTTTTAGAGATGAGGGTATCGAACTTAAGAATTATCTACTGAACTCTAAGAATTTGAATGATTTATTTGGTTCGTGTGGGGGATTTCCTAGAAGTTTGAGGGGGGCCTAAGGTTATGTGGGGTGGTGTGGGGTTAGGATGGTTAGCTTATTTTGAAGCTGTTTTTGATTAGTTTTAATGCTTTTTCTCCGTCTTTGGAGTGTACTAGAACTTTTATGCTGCTGGCTGTGGGGAGGAGGCTGTAAATATTGATTCCTTCCTTTGTTAAGGGTAATGTTATTTTGGATATTATTCCAGGGATTTTCACGAAATCTTGTCCTTTTAGGAATATTAGGTTTAGGTTATCGTAGCATGTTGCTGATTTTCCTATGCCTCTCTTGCTTATTAACTCGTGTACCACGTTGAATGGTTTAAGCTGGGGATTGTCGACGACTAGGAGCATTATGCACCATGATTCTAGTGTTGCGCCCAATACTTCGATTTTTTGTTTGTGAAGGTCTTCAAAAAATTGAGATAGTAGTTTTGGTTCAGTTACGTTATCTCCTATTATTGTGATTAGTTGAACCGGTTTTTCCATTATTGATATTTCTAGTTCTGGTTGACTCTTGCCCGTTATCGTTGTGCCTTCGTCGGTGATTTTTCCATTGTTTATACCTACGATACGAATCACTGAGTCGTCAGATTTGTACGCGAGGGCTTTCGACTGGATTACTTTGGCTCCCGAGGAGGATAAAATTTGGGTTTCCAGTGTGTCTAGAGCCTTAACGGTGTTTGCTTTCTCAACCTTTTTGGGGTCACCTGATTTTATGCCCGGAACATCTTTGACCAGTATTACTGAATTGGTGTTGAGGCATTTTCCTAGCAGCACTGCAGTTAAATCGCTGCCCCCTCGGCCCAGGGTTGTAATCTGACCTTTTCGATTCTTTCCTAAGAATCCACAGATTATGGGTATCCTGTTTTCTTCCAGTAGGGGGATCAACTTATTTTTTACAGCTTCCTTTGTGAGTTCCAAGTCGGGATTTGCGTTTCCGTAGTTATCATCAGTAAATATTGGCCACAACTCACTTTCTGGGTCTACTAGAACGGCGTCAACTCCTAGGGCTTTAAGCGCTATACACATGAGGCGGGCGCTTGTTCTTTCACCCATTGATAGTAAGTTGTCTAGATCGCTGGAAGCACTGGAGTTACAACCCAGCAGTTGAGCCATTTTAATTAGTTCGTCAGTTTGGCCTTTTAGAGCAGACACCACAACTACTATTCTCTTTTTAGTCTGACTTTCGTTTTTTATTAGCTCTGCAACTTTTTTAATACTAGAGACACTGTCTAGGACAGAGCCGCCGAATTTGTATACTACTGTTTCAACTTTCTCCATTGTAAATTACTCCAGAAAAATTTTTGTTTAGAAAAAGTTGGTCAAGTTGGGATGTGGATTTTTTAAAAAAGAAGGTTGCTATTTTAGTTATGCAGGAAAAAATAATCCATCCACATCACGTTTTCACCGCTTCTTTCCGTTACGCAGATATAATTTAAAAATTTTTCGTATTTAATCGCTTAACTTATATACCAAAAAAATTTTAATTATAAATATCCCGTTTGATATAGATTTTTCAACTTCGGTACCAAGTTTTTAACCTGTTTAACTTCTCCGTAGTTTTTGGGGAATTTTGGGGGTTCAATTGTAATATTGAGGTATTTTTTGTGTGTTACATACCTTTTTTATATTTTAAGTACACCTTTTCCAGTAGAAATTGACCAGTACTACTAAAATAAATATTTGATTAAAGGAGAAAGGAAAATGTCAAAAAGTGACAACGAAGGAGTAAAGAAAAACGGCGAATTCGTAAAAATGAGAGGCATAGGAATCCCAGTGAGACTATACAAACTACAAAACCCCAAGCTCGATGGAGACGAGGTCCTAAAACTCATGAAAAAACACCTCTGGGGCGACGGAGCAGAAGAAGGCTTCCTTAAACCCCGCAAACTCAACGGCGAAGTCCAAGCCGAGTACGTGGTGTCATATCCCACCCACTATTACAAATTGGACAAAGAGGGAAGAATAGTACCCTTCTCAGTTATGGCTCAAGACAAAGGAGAAATACACGTACGCTACAATACCGGGGTAATTGAGCTACGAGGAAGCTATCTTGCAGCTAAGAGAAGCGTGGCAAAAACAATTGAAATCACCGGAGTCAAAGCAGACCCAATGACTCTAAGCGATGAGGCGATGGATAAACTGATGAGAAAGGCAAAGGAGGTTTCAACTGTAACCATCTCGAATCTGGAAAACCCCTACCTGAACTCTCTAGAAATCAGAGGCGAAGCCATTAAGCGCGCCCCTGAGATCCTAATATTTAGAAAAAGACAACGTGGGAGAATTCAGACCCTCCGGGGAACCTACTCCCTGCCTTCAGGACAGATGCTAACTTGCTTCTTTAATTCCAAGGGCTCATTTATAATCTATAGGAAAGGGGAAGGAATATACGCAGATGATCTTGAACATCTGGTCAGCTATCTAGAAAGCCTTACTATGAGCGAAGCACAATAAAGCCCCCTCCACCGCGGCCACCCCCGTCCGACCTCTCTCCTATTTTTTACCATCAAAAACAGTTTTTATTCTAACTCAACAATGTAAAATTTGTCTCCTAGCCTTTTTTTTCTTGACCTTCCTCATTTTAAAAGTGTGTAGTTTTTCCATAGATCTAAGCCGTTTTGAAGAGCGGAAAATAGCCTAGTTCAGCGTTGTTAGAGTAATTTCAGGCACTTTTGGGAGTCAAGTTGAGGTAATTCCTTTAATTTTGTTAATTATTTCTTGGGCTGTTCTGTTTACCTCTCCCTCGTTTTGGATACGAATCACATTTAGATTGAATTTTTTGAATACTTTTTCGTAGCCCTCTAATACCTTTCCAATATAGGTTCTATCAGTTTCGTTCCACTCTTTGGGATGTTGTTCTTTTCTGTTCATAATTCTCTGTACTATTTTCTCGGGGCTCCCCTCCAGATAGAAGATTGTGTTTTCTTCCCATTTAATTGCCCTATATAGGTTTTCTATTGTTTGGTAATCTTCTTCGGTGCATAGGGCGTAGGAGTAGCTGAGTAGACATAATGGGCTTCTGTCGCAGAAAATGATGCCTTCGCTGAGGTCTCGAATTTTTTCGTTTCTCTTTATCATCTGCTCCAGGAACCATAATTCTGCCCGGAAGGCGATTTGCTTATCTTGGGATCCAAATGGGTATCTGGGGGAATTTATGTGATCTGGAAAAAAAATCCAATTTCTGCATCTATTTTTTATTATCTCAAAAATTGTAGTTTTTCCAGATCCATGCACACCTGCCAGTGTGAAAACGTACTTCATTAAGGGACGCCTCGTTTTTTTCCTCCGCTTTTTACAATAAAAACCTCTCTCTTATATGGTTGAGTAACTCGAGGGTATCTCCAATTAATTTAGAAATTCAAACCTTTAACAAAGTAATGATTCTTAAGAGTGTTTATTTTTTGTTAGCATTTTTTAGAGTTGTTATTTTTTTAAACATCATATAATATTTAAGGCAAAAGTTATGAAGGTATAGTCAAATATTTTGATTATTGCGAATGTCTCTAGAGACTCAAATTTGGTTTCTGAGTAGTGGTGATGTTATGGTTAAGGAGTTGGGTGTTGCATATTATGGTTTCCATTTTCCTGATAGGGCTGAGGAAGATTTTTTGGAGATAATGGAGCATAATTGTAACGCAGTTTTGTTGGCTGTGAGTGAATATGATTATCAGGTTTGGTACTCTAATGTGGTTACAATTGCGCAGAAGGCTAAAGAATTGGGATTAAAGGTTTATGTCAACCTCTGGGCCTTTGGAAAAGTTTTTGGTGGGGAGGCGCCCTCAGTTTTCCTGCAAGACAATGTGAATTACCGCCAAGTGCTTAGCAAGGAGCTTCCATTTCCCCTTGTTGGCGCCTGTTTTAACACAGAGGGGTTTAGAAAGTACTTTTTCGATGCTGTTTCAAAGCTGGCTGGCGAGAAAGTTTTTGACGGATTCTTCTGGGACGAACCACATTACATTATCACGGGTTCTAGGGAAATCTATAGTTGTGTCTGCCCTAGGTGCCGGGAGCTTTTTAGAGAGAAATACGGTTACGACATGCCGCCGAAAGCTAATGAGGATGTTTTCGAATTCAAAGAGAACTCTATTCTGGACTTCCTGAGACAAGCCTCTAAACTGGTGAAGAAAGTGGATTCCAAAAAATCTGTTACAGTTTGTCTTATGCCCTTCTACACTGCTGAAGAACAGGGTTTAAGCTGGGAAAAAGTTTGCTCCATTAAGGAAATAGATGTTTTCGGAACTGACCCATATTGGAGTATTGCGCGGAAAGACATGGATTTCGTGTCTCAAGCCTCCAAGGAAACAGTTAAGATCGCAAAGAAGTACGGTAAAAGATCCCAGCTCTGGATTCAAGGATTCCTAATCCCCGCAGGAAAAGAAGAAGAAGTGAGAGAAGCAGGAAGAATAATCGGAAACACCGATGTAGATTCAGTTTTCACATGGGCATATAGAGCCTGCGAGGGAAGCATGGTGCAATCTGAAAACCCCAAAAAAGTATGGTCCATAATAAAAGAAGTTTACGCAGAACTAAAAGAATAAAACCCCATCTACTTCTTTAGAAGTATAACCCAAAACAAGAAATAATACATTAACTCCATCCCCGACGGAAAAACATTCTTCAGAACCACTATAAAAGATAGTTATCTTACGCTTTCAACGAGTGTGGCTTTCCTTATTCCCAAATAATTTTTTGATGGGTTTTTCTACTAGTTTTGAGAGTTTAAAAATTTCAAAAAGCCCATCTAGCTTATCCGCAAACCACACAATGAAGGATTCTCTAGTCCTAGGAACACCACCTATTGGGAACATGTGAGTCCTTATTGCTTCAACAACCCTTGAGTCCTCCCCCATTTTTTGCACTATGACTACGCCTTTTCTAGCATGCCCAAAGATTTGCTGTAGGGGTTTATGCACTTTCTGACAATCATAACCCACATCATGCAAAATGCCCGCCCTAGCACAAACCTTCAAATCCCCACCCAAAAGCTTACAGAGAAGAAAGCTTAAGTAACCCACCCTAAGGCAATGGTCACGCCTACCACTTTTCTTGCCAAGAGAAAATTCATGAGAAGGATAACCTTCCAACTTCTTCAAATATTCAGAATTCAGAAGATCTCCTACCACTCTTTCAAAAATCAAAGTAAAACTCTCCAAAAATTTTTGAGAACCGAATAAAAAACATTACCGTAGCTCATATATAATATTAGTCGGGTGTTAGAATATACTTTTCTTGAAGTTTTAACAATAAACTAAAAAGGGGGTTTAGAAACCCTCGGGAGGATGCGGTGGAAGGCCCAGATCCCAATCAATCCCAAAATATTCTGGTGGAGGCGGAGCCTCAGGTTCTCTACGCTTAGCCCAAGCAAGGGCAACCAGTCCAATAATGGTAATCGCTGCAACTCCAAAAATGCTACCCACAGCTAAAAGATTCTCTGTTTGACTCCTACCATAAAATGTGGGCAACAAATAAACCCAAAGAGGCGTAGTCTCCGGTATAAACAAGGGGATAATGAACAGCACAGCTCCACTACTATTCACAAATGTGAGATTCCCCACAAACTCGCTGAGAGGGACACCAGAAGGGGCGAGAAAACTAATTTCCACAAAAAATTGGGTATCGTTCAAACTGTAATTGGTGGAGGGTACTGTTGTAAATATGCTTGCATTGCCGCTAACACTGAATGTTGCATTAATTATGGGGTTTTGAGTGATGTTTCCCACAACAATGGTTAAATTGAGAATTGTGGGGTATACTTCGTTAATCGTCATTGGCTCACTAATAGCCCTAATTGGAGTAATAATAAGAGGTATTGTATCATTAGATTCATCTATGTAGTAATCATGTAAATATTCGTATGCCCTAGAAATATTTATCAGCCCAGCTCCCTGTGAAAATGGGTTCAATCCCAGATCCTTGGCAGTCATCATAAGCGCCGCCTTAATGGTGTTTGGAGAAACCCAAGACACACTGGAGTTAGAATCAAGCAACAAAGCTATCGCGCCAGAAACCACAGGAGTAGAAGCACTAGTCCCACTAAAATATGGGGTAGTAATACCATCTTTTGAAAGAGTGATTAGAGATTCCCCCGGCGCTACTATGTCGGGTTTCGCTCTTTTGTCATCTGTTGGCCCCCTACTTGAAAAGGAAGAAATAGAAGTATATGAATAACCGCCTGCTGAGCCAACAGTTATAATTTGGGCTGCCAGCCCCGGAGAATTTATGGTTTCATAATAGGTGTTCCAAAAATCTCCACCCTCATTGCCAGCAGCCGCAACTACAATCACATTACTTTCCCAGGCTTTATTAACAGCATCACACATAGCATCGTTGGAACTGCCTGTCGTGCTACCCAAAGATAACGATATAATGTTCGCCTTAGGGTGCTCCGTATTATTTAACGCTTCATCTATTGCTTGTATTAACCAATTGTCTTCTCCCTCTCCATTTTTGTCCAATACTTTTAAATTTAGGAAAGTTACATTTGGCGCAACGCCCATAGCAGTCCCTCCTGATGCTCCGATTATTCCTGCTACGGCTGTTCCATGCCCATTTAAGTCTGTATAGTTTTCTCTGGGCACAAAGCTCTTATTATATACTATTCGGCTTCCGTCTAGGTAGATGTGGGGGTTGATTCCAGTATCTAGGACTGCAACGACGACTCCTGTTCCACTCAAGTTATATAGTTTTTGGAGTGTGGTGGCTCCTATTGCATCATTTACGTTGGTGTCTTTTGTGTGGATTTCGTTTGCTGTTATTTGGTGGTCGGCTAGTTTTATTTTTCCGTTGTGGGATATGGATTTTATGTAGTTTTGTTGGGCGATGGTTTCAGCCATTTTTATTGGTGCCTTTATGCAGGCGCCGTTGAGTATGGTGTAGTTTGATATGATTTCGAAGTCTCCCAAGCTTTTGAGTAGGTTTATTCCTTGGGTGTGGTTGATTGCTTCTTCGAAAAAGATTATCATTTCACACTGTGATGTGGGGTCTGAGGTTTGTAGTAGTTGTTGGAGGGATTTTCCTATTTTTGAGTTTTGGGTGGTTGTGTTGTTTTGTTGTATAGGCGTTGTTAGTGTGTTTTGAGTTAGGGGCTGTTGGTTTAATGTGAGGAACACGGTGGTCGTGAAGATTAGCGTTATTAATACTAGCAGAGTGAGTTTTTTTGTTGCTTTCCTGGACTTTTTCATTATGTTGCTTCCCTTCAGTGTAGTGTGGTTGCCTTAAAAACTAGTTGGGATAATTGTGCTTTCCTGTTTGTGTATTATTCTTTAAGGCAGTATTATAATATATTTGTGTCGATGTCTGCAAACTTGTTCGATTTTCTAGGATTAAAAATTCTTTTTATGTTTTGTTCAGGTTATGATTTCTGGTTTTGGATAGAGGAAATGAGGGTGTAAATGTTACCCATTACAGAAACACGAGGTCATCGCTAGCCTTATACTCGCTGTGCACTATTATAATGGGTACCCTCAAAAAATATCTGGCAAAATGTATTGAAATATGTTTTGGTGGGATTAAATTTTTGGGTTGTTACACCTTTCTGGGAGGGTTTTAGGTTCATGAGTTTTCTTTTTTTGGAAAGCTCCCATAAACGTAAGGTTGGTGTAGTTGGACTTAAAATTAATGAGGCGTGTTATTTAGGGTTTTGTTAATTTATGTCTTTTTTAATTGGTTTCTGACTTTTCTATGAGGGCGAGGATTTCTTTCACTTCTTTCTCCAGTTCTTTAGTGTCTGTGGCGTTCTTTGTGCGTGCTTTTTTGGTGAGTTGCTCTGCTTCCTTTAACCATTTTGGGGTTTTGTTTTCTGCTTTTTCTTTGCAGATGTGGTAGTTTAGTTTTGCGTAGAGGGCGCTGACTGGGCTTCCGATGCGGTTTAGTATTTCTGAGGTTTTAAGATGGTTTTTTGCTGCGATTTCCCATTTTTCCTGTTGTTCGGCGCTCCTTGCGGATGCTGTGTATGCGTAGTATTCTGCAATGAGGGCTTTCTCTTCTTGGCCTGTGAGTCTTAGGAGTTGGGCTATTTCCATCTGGTGTTTGGAGACTTTTTCCCAGTTTTCTCTATTTCCTTCGTGGAGCACTAATAATTCGTGGGCTCTTATTAATGTGGCTTCTTTGTTTTGAAATCCAGTTTTTGCAAGGATTTCGGCTATTTGGAAGTAGAGTTCGGATGCTTTTTGGAATTCTTGTTTTGAGTAAAAAATTTCTGCTTGGATTTGGAGTCTTTTCTTTTTAGCGGTGAGCGACGCCTTTTTTCCTAGTTTTTCCAGTGTTTCTTCAGCTTCACGGTATGCTGTGATTGCTCTATCAAAATCTCCTACTAGTAGATTGTCCTCAGCCTCTCTGAGTTTGCCGAGTGCTTGGGTTATTTCAGAGAGTTTATCTTTTTTTAAATCACTGAAGATTTGAGCAGCCTTTTTCCAGTAGATGATTTCTTGGGGCGGAAAAGTGGCGGTTTCCCCTAAAGCTCTCCGCATTCTTAGATGATGCATCCAAGAGTTTACAGCTTGTCGTATTAAGGAAAAGGCGTCCTTTTCCTCTTGATTAGTGGTTTTCTCAATTATTTTTTTTATGAACCAGATGGAGTCTTCGATGATGCTTAACCCCAATTCTCCTATCTCGAATACTTGAAGTAGTAAGTCGAAAAGTCTGTCAATGTAGGGTTCATAATCACCCAAAAAATTTCACCTTTAAAAATCTTAACATTATAAGAATATTTGGTGGAAACTAATTTAAGAAATTTGGTGAGCTTTATTGGTGCTTGTTTTTCCCCAATTTTTATTGGGCATGGGGAAAAATTTTACATTTTTTGGGCGGAGAAAGCCGAAGATAGAAATCTATATGGCTTGGTATTATATGTGTACGCGTGTTTCAAAAAAGTTCATGCTTCTGGATGTTATTCTAGCTCGGAAAATGGAATTAAGGTAAATTTTTAATTGCCAATTGTTGGGGAAATAAATGTGCTAAACTAAGTTTTACTTTTCTGTGCTGATTCATTTGTATATTATTGAGCCGGGCTCCCTATCTGCTAATTCTTTGAGATAGTCTTCTAGTTGTTTTGCGCTCTTGAATATGTGTATGGTGTCCCTATCGACAATTCTTAGTATTGCTGATTTTTTTTGTACTGTGACGTATATTCCGCCTAGGGTTGAATCGTGTTTCAGGAATGTGTCTCCTCCGCTTGATCTTTTACACCAAAACCCGTTTCTCCTGAGTACATTTTTAAACATTTGAGCACCCTCTCTTAGAGCTAAACTGTTCGCGGTAATTTTTGAACTGTAGAATATTAGAAAGTTAATAAGATGAGGATAATATGAACGAAATATGGAACTAGACTCTAAATTATTTTGATTTTTGAGCCGTTTACCTAAAATGCTTTGAATAGCAGAAATAACCATTGTTTTGTTATTTTTTGGTTTTGTACTGTTTTTTAATTGTTTGTAGGGCTTCTTTATATTATTTTTTCATTCTTTGGATGGCGTCTATTATTATCGAGAAGAGTATTGGTATTCTTTTGTCAATTTTATTCTTTATCTCTATCTTGTATGTTTCGGGCGAGGTTTTCAATATAGTTGCGTAGCTTTGTTCATTTTTCACCATTGAGTATTCCTTTTTTGTCGGGTCTCCTTTTATTGAAAGTTTCATGTTGTGTTTGAGGTCTTCTATGGTGAAACTCGGTTTTAGGATTCCTTGCTGCTGCATGGTGCCAATTGTTTTGTTGCATCGGTCTTTTAGAACATAGTGTGTGTATTGAGGGGTTCCTTCGATTGTTGCAGTAATTATTCCTTTGGCGTCTTTAAATATCATTATTAGGCCTGATTTGGTGTTTTCACATTCTGCAAACCCTTGAAACTTGTTTCCAACATTTTCTATTTCGTAGTGTATCATTTTTTCTGAGGTTACAGCGTTTATTGAAAAGCCAGATCCAAGAAAATCTGAGAACTCGGGAGTCTTTTCCAGAATTGGTTGATTTATTAGCTTGCTGGGGATGAATTCTAGTTCTTCTTTGGATTCTTTAGAGGTTCTGGCTAAAGGTATGATTAGTGTAGTATTATTCTGGGAGAGGTTTGAACTTTGGTTTTTGAGTTTCGTTTTTGGTTGGTGTGTGTAAAGTTTTCCACAGTTTGGACAGTTTTCGCGTACCGATAGGAATGTGGTTCCACAACTCTCACAACGCCTTACCTCAACTTTACTCATTTCTTGTTCCCCATGTGTTTCTCCTTGGTTATAATAGTATAGATTCTATCTTATGAATATAATCCTTATCAAATTATCAAAACTTATGGTTTAAATTTAAAAATATTAAAAGTAATATCAATGAAACTTTTCATAACTCTATAATTGAAAATGAAAAGTAATAGAATACTATGTGGGTTGTTTTTATGCTACAAAGATAATATACAGTTTGGTGAAGGTTTTTGGCAAGAATTATGGGCAGAATTCTCAGCTTTATTGTCCTTCTGGTATTAGTGACCCTGATTCAGATGCCTCTAGTAATCGAATCGATAAACACCATAAATTGGTCAAGTGGATTTAAGGAGGGAGGACTGCAAATAATACTAGTAATATGGTTGATTGACTCCCTTCTAATCGCATTGTCTTTTGAGTGGGTTTCCCTCACCATTTCGGTGATTCCTTTTATCATAACTTTACCAATTTCTCTCGTTTACACCACTATTAATTCTGTATTTGGATGGATTGTACTAACAAATTTGGTTGTCGTTATCGTATTGATTTTAGCTAGAATGGTAGCTAATGTGCTTTAAGGCTTGGCCTAAATTTGGTAGTCTAGCTAGATTTTTATAAAAAAACTACCTTCTCAACTTTAGGTGTAAAAAATTGAAGAGAAGAGCCTTAACTTATAGAGATGCAGGAGTAGATTTATCTAAGGCTAGTGAGAGCCACAGAATTATTGGTAAATTAATTGAAAAAACCTTCTCATTGAGAAGTGGGAAATTCGGTGAAGTAGTGGGTGAGTACGGCCATTACGCGAATCTTATAGATATTGGTTCAGGAAGGGCTCTGGCGGTTCACACCGACGGGGTCGGTACCAAGGTATTGGTTGCCCAACTCATGGATAAATACGATACTGTTGGAATCGATTGTGTGGCCATGAATGTTAACGATTTAATTTGTATGGGCGCCGAACCTCTAGCCATTGTGGATTACTTGGCAGTTGAGAGATCAGATCCTGAAATGATTGAGCAGATTATTCGAGGGCTTGTTAAGGGAGCGGAAATGGCGGGCGTAGCAATATTGGGTGGAGAGACTGCTACAATGCCCGATGTGATAAAAGGTGCGGTTGAAGGGAAAGGATTTGATTTAGCCGCCATGTGCATTGGAATGGTTTACCAAGATAAAATTGTCACAGGAAGGAAAATAGTAGCTAATGATGTGGTGGTAGGCTTACAAAGTAGCGGTATTCACTCAAACGGACTTTCACTAGCCAGAAAAGCCCTTCTGGAAGAAGCAGGATTTAGTGTGTTTGACCCCCTGCCTAACTCGAAACAGAGTGTGGGTGAGGCTTTACTTGAACCCACCAAAATTTACGTAAAAGAAGTATTGGAAATTCTGGAAAAAGCGCAAGTGCATGGTCTTGCAAACATAACTGGTGGGGCGTTCTCAAAGCTCAACAGAATATGTTATGGTGAAATGGGAATGTTCCTTGACCAGTTACCAGAACCACAACCTATTTTTGAGACCATTAAGCAAGTGGGGAATATTAGTGACTATGAGATGTACCGGACATTTAACATGGGAGTGGGGTTTGTTGTAGTTACCCCCAGAGAGAGCTCTGAAACGGTCATAAAAATTTGTAAGAAAGCGGGCACCCAAGCTCAAATTATAGGCAAAATAGTCGCCAAAAAAGGTATAGTACTGGAAGTGTCTAAAGGGAATCTTTTGAAAATGTGAGATGCAGAGCTTATTGACAAGGCTAAAATTTATTTTCGACCTCTCACACTTTTAAGGTCGTGTTTTAAAAATAGAAGGCAGTGGTGGAAAATTTGTGCGTTAATAAGAATAGGAGAAAGCCTTCAATCCCTGAAATGGTTTCTTTGGGTGAACCTTCCATCTATGATTTTTTCCTCAGCTTATTTAACAGGGGCACCATTAAAATCTGGAAAAGAGAGGATATTAACGGAGCCGTTGCTCTGTTTGCAGATAATTTTACCCTATTTATCTTATTAATTGGTTTACTCCCCATCCTTTGGAGCGTACAGTTTATTCCTGCATGGTACTTCTCCGCCTTAACAGGAATATACGTTGCACCAATGGATATTGTAGGTATAATTAACGTCTTAGGAAATCAGATACCCGTGATTATTCCTCAGGGATACTACTTGCCCACAGATTTACAGATATTTTATCCCCATAAGCCTTGGGGCTTAATCTCAACTCTTCTGGGTGCGGGCGCGCTACAAGTTCTTATAGGAAATTCTGCTTACAGTTACTATGCCTATAAAAAAACAATGGAAACAGGAAAAATTTACACTGCATTACCCTTCGGCATAAGCTTACCCGGATTGTTTCTTTTTCTTGGTGCAATAATTGGACTCTCTCAGTCAGTCCTTGGCTTTGATTTATATACCGCGATTTCCATAGCCATTTTAGCTAATATTATCAGCTCAATTGTTGAAATCATAATAGCGCTCGGCTTAATAGAACACTTAAGAAAACACATACCCACAGCAGGGGTACTAGGCACAATTGCAGGATTAGGTTTTGCTTGGCTTATTATTAATTACCTGGGCTACATAGCTGGAGGCCCAGTAAACGGTGTGTATGGTGCTCTTAATGGATGGCCTTACCTATCGCCTACAATTGGATTTGTGGTCCTATTTATATTGCTAGCGGGGATAATTTCTCGCTTAAGGATCTTTAAAAAAATTCCCACAACTTTACTGGCAATAATTGTTGGATCCGCTCTTGTAGCAATTAACATTTTGTGGCTGGGAAACACCAATTTTGGAGATTTCTCCTTCTATTTTAAAGAGATGTGGGCCCAGATTTGGGGTGGGCCTGGCCCCCAATTTTTGTTCGCCCTAACCCTTGGGCAAGACATTACCAACTACATTTATCCACAGACCTTCAGCTTTATGTTTCCAAGTTTTAGACCGGAGCTTCTGGGCCGCGGACTACAAGCCCTACCAATGATTATAGCGGTAGTTGTTCCTTTCCAAATCTATGACTCTCTCGAGAGCTACGCCAACAATGAATCAGGAAACTTGGAAATGGCACGCAAATTCGGAATAGAGGATCCAAAGAGCTTAAAGCTTTGGTGCGACCAGTACGGGTATTCTGCAAAAACCACTATGCTCATAGATGGATGCAGCAGCCTGCTTGGAACTCCTTTTGGCGGATGGACGCCAACCGTGAATTCTGTGGGCTCAGCAAGCTTTGTCAGAATGGGGGCAGGAATCGGATACTCTCTACTCCACGGAATAATCATTGCGGCAACAGTTTGGTGTGGAATTCTATTCTTGTTGCCCATGATCATCCCCGCTTGTGTCACAGTACCAGTACTTCTGGTAATTGGAGGATTAATTGTAGTTCAATCTTTTAAGGAAGTTTATGATGAAAACAGAAAAAAGGATAGCCCAGACTACATTATTTGGGGAGACTTATTCGCGGTAATGCTGGCAATGGTTCCACATGTATTCGCGGTGTTAACCCTAATAATAATCAATAATTTTAAAAACGCCTTTACTGGAGCACTAATGAGTGCATCAATAACACCTTATCAGCTATTAGACAACACATTTTTTGTAACTGTGAGTATTGCAGGCATACCATTAAAAATACCATTTGCCCAGTATCTGGGTCTCCAAGGATACGGTTTAAATGAAACATTTAGTTATTCAAGTGCCACATTCGGCTGGTATGGAATAGTATTTTTGGGATTGGGAGCAACAACTGTGGGACTAATCTGGGGAAGTATAGTCTCAGACCTAAATCATAGACGTTTGAGAAGAGCCTTCATATTTTCTGCGGCCTCCTGCCTACTCTCACTAGTGGGGATAATTCATGCATACTCAATGCCCACAAGTATCGAAGAAGTTATTCTTCAATTCCCTTGGGCATCAATGTACTTAGCAATTGCAACATACATACTGATACTGTGGTGGCGGGACTCAAGCTTAACGGAAAAACAAAAATTTGAAAGTTAATCGTTATATTCTCCACTTTTTTGTACTATAAAAGTATAATCTAGTTTCCAGAGCACAACATTAATAAAGGGAAATCCTTCTAAAAGTCTCCCTGAAAAATTGGGGGATACCACTCAAACCACACTAAAAATTCAAAAACAAGTAGTATTATACTATTATTGCGGATTTGTCAGGGAGATTTGAAGCGTGAGAAGCAAGATTAAAGTAATCGTTCTAGATTTGGACGGGACGCTGGTAGATGTGCCAGATGGGGATTTCTTTGACCAGTTACTTGTAGAATCACTTGAGGAGATTGGATGCCGTTTGCCTAGTCGTAAGCAGAGGGATCGTTTTTGGGATAGTGGGAAGGATTATCAAAAGATTTTAAGATCTTGGGGGGTAAAAGACATAGACAATTTTTGGAAGGTCTTTGACAGAAGAGATTTTGAAGCGCGCCTAAGTCTTATAAAATCTAATAAAATCAGGCCCTACGACGATGTGGTGGTTCTAGAGGATCTACGCAAAGACTATGCACTGGGCGTGGTAACAAATACTCCACTAAACCTGGCACTCTTGGAACTAGACACATTTAATTTAACCCATTATTTTGGCTCCATTGTAGCCCTAGGAACTGTGGAACAAAAAAACGCCAAGCCGGAGCCTTACGGGATTCTTAAATGCATCAGGGATCTGCACGGCTCACCTAAAGAGTCATTAGTGGTAGGAGACAAGGATAGTGATATTATTGCAGGAATCAGAGCAGGTGCTTTTACCGCTGTAATAGTACGTTCAAAAATCAAAACCAAAGTTAAAGCGGATTTCGTGATAAACAGTCTTTATGAGCTTGAGAAAATCCTTAACTAAGTTATAAATGTCTATTCGAATTGAACATCGAGCAATTCACAGTCTTTTCTATCTTTAGTATCTATTTTTATAAGAGTGTAATCTGTTTCAAAAAAAATCGGAATCCTTTTCGATATACACCGTGAGACCCTCATCATCTCTAGCTATAGGAACCACTTCAGCAACACTGTTTAAATCTATGATGCATGCATTTGAAACTTTTATCACTGCTCCATAACAGGATTTGTATTCTACAAAATTTATGAGCAAACCGCCTGCTCCCTGAATTTGGGATAATTTGTTTTTTATGCATTTCTTTGCTAATCGAGATATTTTCAACCCCATTTTTAAACCTCAATGAAAATATGTAATTAGTCAAATAATTTTTATTATTAAGGTAATTATTTAGTGATCTTTACCTAATGCAGATAGGCGTCCTACAAGTTTTCCTAAAAAAGTGAATTATTTGATTACCATTAAATCTACTAAAATTGCGATATTCACAAAATAAATCCATTTTAATGTATACTTCACAACAAAAACACAATATTTATTAGCATATTTAAGATTAACTATAATATGTATGGTTATGCGGTTCACATTGGTGAAAAACCATGATTCACAACTTTTACCTATTGAAAAGAAGCGGAGAATGCATAATCCACCGAAAATACGGAAGCCTAGAAACAGATGAGGATCTCGTATCAGGTTTTCTTAGCGCAATGTTCTCTTTTGGTAGAAACATAAGCGGCCAAAGCATAGAAAGTGTACTATTGGATGATAAAAAATTTGTATACGTCTGCAATGATGACATTATATTTGCTGCCTACACGGATAGACATGACGAGATAAAAAGTAAACTTGAAAGTATCAGCCAAGAATTCATCAAAAATTATGGTAAGTTAGAGAATTGGGATGGGAACCGCGACAGGTTTGCAGACTTTTTGCCAGTTCTGGATAAGGTATTTGGGGTATCTGGGGAGGAAGCTTCTGACGACTTTTTAAATGGGATAATAGAAACTATAAAAATGGGGAAAAAGCCTTTAGATGTCTCTTGGGATGACTGGTTAAATAGAATTAAAGAAAAGGTAAGAAAAATTAATCAATGAACATCGAACAGATAGAGACACCTTTTCACGTAGCTAAGCACTAATTAGTTATTCAGTCTTGTTTTTTTAAACTGACTGTAAATTTTATCCGCTGCTCTTTTTGCTTTTAATAATGCACCGTTTCGTGTTGATTCATAGATTTGTATTGTACAAACTGGTTTCCCTTTTCTTATTACAGATCCAGGTTTTGTGATATCGAATACCCCGGACATAGTAATCTCAGGCATTATAAAATCGTATTTGGCGAACAAAATATTTTTCACGGCGTAACCTTTGCTTTGAGGAATACTTTTAGGCAATATCCCTTGACAAGCCTCTATGTGGGCTTGAACTATATTTAGCCCAGTTACCATTTCAACACACTCCAGCGTGCCTTGAAAACGAGGATTTATCTCTAATAAGTATGGTTCGCCCCTATGAATAACATAGTCTATTCCGTTTGAGCCCTTAAGATTTAATAATTCGATTAAGTTTTCGGAAGCATCTTTTATTTTTTTGTATACCTGTTCTGTGGCCTTTAGTGGCACAATGTTTCCACAATAAATAAAATCTTTTGCTCCCAGCTCAGATAAACCAATTAACTGCTCATTAATAGAAACTACCCGCACCGATGTGCCATTTGAGAGAAGGGAGCAGCTCGCATCAGTCCCCCTAATGTATTCCTGAATCATTACATTTCTTTGGTTCGATAACAGTTGAAATATTTCCTCAACTTCTTTAATATTCTTAGCTAAATGAATTCCTTGTCCTCCTCCTCCTTTCGTTGGTCTAACTACTACTGGTAAACCTATTAATTCCGCCGCTTCTACAGCATCTTCCACACTTTTTACAATAATTGAGTTTGGAGATCGGATACCCAACTTTTCTGCTTCACGGTAAATCCTTATTTTATCTCTAGATTTTTTAATATTTTCTGAAGTGTTACCCATTATAGGAGCTATTTTTTTGAGTTCTTCCCAAACCTGAAATTGGTCATCAAGGCCGCTCCCTACCAAAATAAAATCAATCTGATGCTTTTCCGCCAATTTCTGAGCTAGTTCCAAGAAAAGACTAGCATGGTTTTTGGCTGTATTTGGTTCTTTGTCCAATTCGCTAACTACTAGAACTTCATCTGCATATTTATAGATGTCAACATCCCCCCAGTAATCCACTACCAGAACTTTTAGTCCTAATCTTTTTGCTGAAGAAACTATTGGTCTAGCATTGAATCCTAAGACAAGAACAGTTGACCGATTCTCAACCAAAGTTAAGTGGAGCCCTCCAAATCACTAGTCTGTTTTTCACTTTCCTTTATAGCCTCTTTAAGCTTTTTTATAATTTCTTTTATTTTCATCTTTTTTGGGAGTGCCACCGAAAGTAATCTATCATTATCGATTTGTAGTGTAATGATCATTCCTTCCCTACCGAAAATGACTGAGAAGTCACTATTTTCATCAGAAACCATACTGCTACTTATCATATGAATGGCGCTAATCATTCCCGAAAGAGTTATTGCTTCCTCTGCAGGGTGGACTATTAAGGGTACTCCCTCTTTAGTAAGGATAGCAATTGCCTTGGCCTCTGGTACCGCGCTTTTAACATTCATAAATAATCCTTTTTTAGGATATCCGGAGAGCTCTATCACTTCAGCTACTTTATGGGAAAAATTCTTAATTTTAATAATATAGTTTTCAACACCCCTGCTTTCAGCCTTCTCTCTATCAATAAGTGCCGAAAGAACCATACCACTATTGACGGGTAAAGTTATAACTAAGTTATTGGGCGTAAAGGAGAGTACGTAGTCTGGAGTTTGTTCTAATAGCTTTCCAATAATTTGGGAGGAAATCGAAAGTAGGGTGGCACTAGCGGCTGCTAACTTACTTTTATTAACTTTCTCTTCTAGAATCACCATTGATTCCGATTTCCCCTCTTTGCTAATCAGAATTATCCCTTTTATCACCTCATCTCTTACTATTTCTTCCAACAATCGAGAAAGTTCATCACCACGATCCATTACAATCACCCTTTTCTACTCGTTTAGTTTGAAACATTTACACAATTTAGCGAAGAAAATTTAAGCATGGGATTCGCTTTCCCGCAAAAAAATTTTTACAGTTCGCTTATGTTTGATATTAAGGGATTTCGGTTTTAAAAAGGTTAGGTATTTTAGGATAGTCATTATTTTTAATTAAGAGAATCAAAAAGGATTTTACTGCGAGCCAAAAAATGACATATGATTAATGAATGCTTTGGGTGATCTTTTGAAGATAACTTTTTTGGGTACTGCTGGAAGTATGATTACAAAATCTCGAACTAACCTCGCTGTGCTGGTTGACGAGGATTTGCTTATTGATTGTGGGGAAGGAACTAGCCAAAAGCTTCTCGCAATTTTAGGGGATTTATCCAAAATCGAGACTATTTTAATCTCTCATGGACACGCGGATCACATCATGGGTATACCCTCTCTCTTATGGGCAATGTGGCTGGTTAATAAGAGAACTAAAGACCTTAAAATAATAGGGCCAGATTATATTGAAACCTTGGTGACTTCCTTATTAAAGTTGGGGTATACTCCGCTAGATAGGTTAACTTTTAGAATAAATTATGAATTTAATACCTACTCTTATGAAAATATTTTTTTCAAAGCTACTCTTCACTACCCTACAAATTTCGCTTACCGTATAGAAAGGAGGGGAAAAAGTCTTTGTTATACAGGAGATACTGCACCTTGCGAAGGGTTAATAGGTTTAGCTAAAAAATGTGATGTTCTTATACATGAAACAGCTTTTCCTGATGAACTATCAAATTTGGCCCACAAACTAAATCACAGCACACCCAGCGATGCAGGGCAACTAGCTTCTAAAGCTAATGTCAGAATTTTAGCTCTATTTCACTGGCCAGACATTTTTGAAGGAAACGAGTCTATTCTTATCGATCAAGCCAGAAAAAGTTTCAACGGAGAAATTATCTTAGCTAAAGATTTAGACGTTTTAGAGTTGTAACCAAACTTTTCAAATTTTTTCATTGACATTTAATAAATTTGAAGAAAAGGGGGTTAAATTTTTTTATTTTCGCAAAATATTTAAGGTATTTTTGCGATAAATTAAATAGCAAAGCAACAAAATTGAAATTTATGCATGGTTTCGAAAGAAAAAGGAACCGTGAAGCTAAACCTGTTTAAAGTGCAAGTGAGCAGGGTGGCGATTTTGAAGGTCAAGGATGTAGATAGGAAAATACTGAAACTTCTTCAAGAAGACTCTCGGAGACCTTTTAGAAAGATTGCTACGGATCTAAACATTTCTGAACCAACATTGTATAACCGAGTCAAAAAACTTCAGGAAGAAAGGGTTATCGAAGGGTTTACAACAATCATTAATCCTGAAGCAGTGGGTCTTACGAGTCTAGCGTTTATAATGCTTACGGTAGAGCCTTCAAAAGAGGAAGAAATTATCAACAGATTATCAATTTTTCCAGAAATTATGGAATTGCACCTTTTATTTGGCGACAAGAATATTCTCGTTAAAGTTCGAGACAGAGACATAGAATCAATAAGGGATTTCATTACAAAAAAGCTAAAATCAATTGAGGGTTTGTTAAAAGTAGAGTGTTACCTTTCCTTAAAAACCAAAAAAGAAAGCCACACAATACCCGTTTAGAACTTGACTCTCGCAAACTAATTATCATTTTTTATATAAAAGAGTAATATTGACACACCCTACAATTATAATCAGGGGCTGTCTCGCCAACTGTTTTGTAAACTAAACGTTTGAGATATTTCTCATTGAATTATTTAAAACTCTCGCAATGTTTTTTTGTATAGAACGTTTTTTGTAGTTCAGAGATTTCCGAAAGTTTATTTCCTACCTATTGGTGAACCTCATTAGAATCAGTTTAAATTCGATAACATTTCAATTTTAAATGCTGTTTGGAGTTGATTTGTTGATTCCAGACGAAGTTAAGAAAATTGCGAACGACATAAAGGAAATGAGAATCAGAGGCGCGGGTGAAATTGCTAGAGCAGCGGTAAAAACACTTAGGATAACTGTTCAAAATTCAAAAGCGAAAACTGTGGAGGAGCTTTTGGAGGAGCTGAGAACTACTGCTGAAATTGTTATTAATACGCGTCCGACTGCGGTTTCCCTTCCTAACGGAATTAGGTTTGTTTCTAAGAAGGTAAGAAAAGAATTAGAGAGAAACCCGAGCTTGGAAGAATTAAAAGACACTGTGGATAAAGCAGTAAAAGAGTTCATAGTAAACTCGCAGAGAGCAGTGCAGCGTATTGGAGAGATAGGATCGAAGAGGATTAGAAATGGGGATGTACTATTAACGCATTGCAATAGCGCGGCAGCCTTATCAGTCATTTTAAATGCTGCTCACCAGAATAAGGATATCAGGGTCTTTGCAACGGAAACAAGACCCAAATTTCAGGGTCATATTACCTGCAAAATTTTGAGAGATGCGGGAATAGATGTGACTCTTATAATTGATAGTGCAGTTAGACTTTATATGAATAAGATAGATACTGCAATTGTGGGCGCAGATGCTATTTCATCCAATGGAGCCCTAGTTAATAAGATTGGCACGTCCACGGTGGCTCTGGTGGCTAAAGAGGCCAGGACACTCTTTTTTGTAGCTGCAGAAACTTACAAATTTAGTCCAGAAACGTTGATAGGCGAACTCATAGAGATAGAGGAGAGAGATATTGAGGAGGTAATTGATAGGGAAGAGTTGGAAAGAATCGGAAACCCCAAAGTTTTAAATCCGGCTTTCGATATTACCCCACCACATTACATAGACCTCATTATAACAGAGAAGGGAATAATTCCTCCCCAAGCAGCGTTCACTATTCTTCAAGAAGAATTTGGCTGGTTGTCTGGAGATAAAAAAAGCTTCTTTTAGAGACTTAAAGTAAATTTAAAAAATCTTAATTTCACAATTCAAGAGAAATTATAATCATTTCTTTCTCTCTCACAGCTATAGTTCAAAATTATAGATTATCTTAAAAAACGTACATAAGCTGCGCTTCTTAGACAAAGAACGAAAACATGTTTTTATAGCAATAAAACGAGTGAAACAATTCTGAACATCAATAATGCGTTTTTTAAAAATTATTATCGGCAATTTTTACTCTAACATTTATTATTGTGCTTAGAGTTTGGAAATTCGGAGAGAAATTATTTTAATTGCTAATAGAAATACTTATCATTTTGTTTAAATAAGTATAATTTATGTCTGTTGCCCTTTTTGGAACTTAATTATCGAGAATATAGTGAATATTGCTTTGTGCTATTGGATCTATAAATCTTGGGTAAGGTAATGGAGGTGTATTGTTTTGTCTGGGGAGGCTGATAGAATTATTATGGACGCCAAAGCGAAGGCGGATTCGATTTTAGAGATTGCCAAGAAGGAAGCGGAAAACATCATTATGAGGGCTAAGGAAGTTTCAGAGGAAGCTAGGAAGGAGAGAGAGAAGAATTTTCGAAGAATTATTAAAAATCTCCTTATTGACAATCAAGATGAAGTTTTAAAGGGCTTAAAGACTATTACTGATTTGGATATTCAATCAGTATATGAGGAAACGAAGAAATTAGTGAGTGCATATAAAAATCATGATTTGATAGATAGTTTTCCTGTCATAGTAAGCTGTCCCAAATGCGGTACAGGTTTCTTTTTAGATTCTGAATTGGAGGAGGAACTTGTTGAGTTGGAAGGGAGGGTGTTTGGCGCGTTTGGCTGCCCTAATTGCAACGCTCTTTCTAAATATGAATTTTATGAGGGTAAATTTGTGAGTACTCTCGATAGAGGTTTATCTGAAAAAACTTTTTTGGGCTTTAAAGTGAATGAACTTCGAAAAAGAGTGGAGGAACTTTTGGCGCCTCTTTACAACGAGGTTATCAAGTTTGGAGAGTCAAAACATTCGGTATTAGCTATACCCATGGCTGATAAGTGTAGAATGATATTGAGGCATATGGCTAAGAAGAGAAGTGACGAGGAAAAATGGGAAACAAGGTGGAATTGTAGATTTAAAGCCGATATAAATACCACCTATATGTGCTCTCTGGCTGGAGAAATTAATTTTGAAAGCAAAAGGGAAAGCAAAACGGGGCTTATGACTTTTAGTATGCCCTTAAAACTGGAAAAATCTTACACTTTGCCAAAGGGGGACATTGAAACCTTAGCTCATACTCTAGCTAACATATTTTCTGAGGCCGGCAAAGAGGCCACATTGCAAGTACTCAGTCTATTGGAGCATGCTCCACTGGTTTTGGAATGGATGAGACCATTGAGAAGGGTTATGGCCTTTGAAACCTCGGAAGAAATGGTTCCTTTAGTGTCTGAGCTTGAACAAAAAATCAAGGAAAGAAAGGAGAAACAGGAGAAGACGGAAAAGCAGCCTTTACGTATCTAGGTTTTAGAGTAACAATTTTTCAATTGTCTTGGTAAGGATTTCGACTGTTTCCAAAAACTGCTTTAAAGATATTTTTTCGTATTCCGTATGATCTAAGCGAGGATCACCAGGACCGTAGGTAACAGCCGCAGTTTTGATGCTGTTCCCATAAATATTCATATCACCTGTTCCAGTTTTTTTAATTAGACGGGCTTCCTCTCCAGTAACTTCCCTTATTGAACTACTTAAGGCACTGACTAATGGCGACCTTTTATCAGATTCATAAGGCTCAGTTTTATCTATTACTCTAATTCTGCATTTTACTCCATTGTTTCCCTCTTTATGCTCTTGAAGTATGCGATTTATTACTTCATAGATTTCATCACAACTCATCTTGAATGGTATCCTAACCCTTACTTCTGCCATGCTTTGATTTTCAACACCATTCAATCGTCCTAATGACACGCTTACCGAATCCATTTTTGATTTGGATTGATACTTTCCTAATTCATTCTTGATTTTCAGCCAAACCGAAATTAGTTCTTCATTAGCGTTTTTAACGGTAGGATTTGCGGGATGGCCGGGCTCAGTTCCAACCTCAATTTCAACGTTTAAACTTCCTTTATATCCCACCACAATAAAAACGGTGTTACAAGGTTCCCCAAAAATTGAGTAGTCTGCCTTTAAACCTTTATTTATTATATGTATTATTCCTTCAGATGTCCCCTCTTCTTGCACTGTACCCACAACAACTATACTTCCTTTGATTTTCCTACCCACAAAATTTGCCGCAGCAAGTATAAGGGCGGCTAAAGAGGATTTCGCGTCAACCGCTCCCCGACCAGTTAATTCACCGTTAATTATCTGTACTGGTAAGTACCCTTCCACTGTATCCATATGACCGCAGAGTAGTAGAGTTGGATTCCCTTTTCCAATCCTACCTATGACGTTTCCAACTTCATCTATCTCTGCATCAAAACCCAATTCCTTCATCTGTTGGAAGAGAAATTTTGCAAGTTCCGCTTCTTTTCCCGAGGGACTATAGATTTCAAGCATTTTTTTAAGAAAATCTTGAGGCTCCATTCTTCAGGTCTCCAATACCTCCGCCAAAATCTCCGCAGTTTTATCAACTTGTTCCTTTTCAATAACTAACGGGGGTAGCAGTCTAAGGGTGGTTAGTCCCGAAGTTAAAACCAAAAGTCCCTTTTCCAAAGATTTTACCACATAATCCTTTACTCTGAAACGTAAATCGATGCCAATCATTAAACCTAGTCCTCTAACCTCTTTTACAATCTTAGAGTTCTCCCCAATAATCTCCAACTTATTTTTTAAGCGTAATCCCAATTCCTTAGATCTTTGGGGAAGTTTCTCTTCTATTATAACGTCTATTGCAGCGTTTGCAGCAGCACAAGCAAGTGGGTTTCCACCAAAAGTTGAGGCATGTTCACTTTCTTTAAGGGAACCCATAACCTCCTCTCTAGCGATAGTAGCACCCATAGGCACTCCACCAGCAATTCCTTTAGCCACAGCCATAATGTCAGGAGTCACCTTCCAATGCATACAGGCAAACATTTCCCCGGTTCTACCAAACCCAGTCTGAACCTCATCAAATATTAAAAGAACATTCTTTTCATCGCAAATATCTCTTAACTCCTCCAGATAACCGTTGGGCGCAGGATTAACTCCCGCTTCTCCCTGCACAGGCTCCACCAAGACCGCAGCAGTGTTCTCATTTATAGCCTCTCGAACTTCTTCAGCGTCACCAAATTTTACATGAGTAAATCCCGGAACCAAAGGTTCGAAAGGCTCCCTGTACTTTTTCTCCCAAGTAGCTGAGAGCGCCCCCAAAGTACGTCCATGGAATCCTTTAGTCATAGCTATAATTTCCTTCTTGCCTGTGTATTTGCGAGCCAGCTTTATGGCGCACTCTACTGCTTCTGCTCCACTATTTGAAAGAAAAGTTCTTGTTAGGCCTTTGGGAACTATTTTTGTTATTTTTTCTACAAGTTCCGCTCTGACGTCGTTATATAGTATACCGGAGCAGGTGATAAGCTTCTCAGCCTGATTTTTTATGGCTTCTACGACTTTGGGGTGACAGTGCCCGGTGATGCCTACTCCATGTCCTGCTACACAATCTATATACTCTCTGCCTTCGGTGTCCCAGACCAGGGCGCCTTTTCCCCTCACAATTACTACTGGTCTTTTAGCGTAGGTTTGGGCTTCGTAGGTATCTTCTAGAAACATATATCTTTTGGCATTATTCGACTGACTCATTAGTTATCACCGTACAGTTTTTCTCTTCCAAAGCATTAATGAGGGGGTGTTCTCCAATTCCAGAAGCTATTACCACTTCAGGTACACCTTCGCGTAGCGCTTCCAGCGCCGCAAATATTTTTCTCCGCATACCGGGGCCAACTTTTTCCATGGCTTGTTTTGCTTCCGCTATGCTTAATTTTGTTATTACCTTCTCGTTTTCGAGAACTCCGGGTACGTCTGTCATATCTAACAGTTTATCCGCTTTTATGGCTCCTGCAATGCTTGCAGCTGCCCTGTCTCCGTCTACGTTCAGGTTTTCTCCTTCTTTACCGATTGCTACTGCGCCTATAACTGGGACATAACCTGCATTTAATAGTAGTTCTAGAAGTTTAGTGTTAACTTGCACCACTTTTCCCGTGTAGTCACCATCCATTAGGAGTACCTTGTTTCCCTCTTTAACCTTGATTCTTGGCTTCCTTTCTGCTACTAAAAGTCCCCCATCAATCCCAGACAGCCCTATGGCATTCAAACCCTCCTTTAATAGAACTGTTACCAGCTTTTTGTTTACCGTACCTGCTATGACCATGGTGTAAATTTCTGCGGTTTCAGCATCCGTGTATCTACTTCTAAAACCCGTAGGGGAGGTGACGAATTTTTGCTCTTTACCCAGTTTTTGCGCAATTTCGGTGACAATTTTTGCTCCACCATGTATTATAACTATCTGGTGTTCCTTGGAGAGTTCTTTTACGTCGCGCGCCAAGGGGGATAAATCCTCGTCAATTAAGCTACCGCCAATTTTTACTACTATTTTCATTTAATCGCATCCTCGATTAATATGGGTGAAGTCCCGGGAAAGTTAGACCAGTAGTTTCGTCTATACCTTCCATAATGTTCATACACTGCACTGCTTGTCCCGAAGCACCCTTAATTAGATTGTCTAAAGCGGAGAGAACTACTATGCGTGGCATGTGCTCATCTAACTCGAATCCAATATCGCAGTAGTTGGTTCCAACAACAACTTTGGGATCCGGCAATCGGTAGATTCCAGTTTTCTGCTTAACCAGTCTTATGAACGGCTCATCGCCATAGAATTCCCTAAAAATACTCCAAACATCTTTTTCGGTAAGTTCATTTTCCAGAAACATATGTATAGTAGATAGAATACCTCGCACCATATCCACCGCATGAGCGGAGAACGCGACTTTCACTGACTTCCCAGCTACCGCACTTAGTTCCTGCTCGATTTCGGCAGTGTGCCTGTGATTAGTAACCTTATATGGTCTCACGACATTTGCCCTTTCCGGGTGGTGGGTAGACAAGGAAAATTCTCTTCCCGAGGCTGAAGAACCCACTTTTGAATCGATTACTATTCTGTTCAAGTCTACAGCCCCAGTGCTAACAAGGGGGGCTGCCCCCAGTATGGCGCTTGAAGCTAGACATCCGGGACAAGAAACCAAGTTAGCTTTTTTAATTTCCTCTTTGTGAAGTTCGGATATTCCATATACCGATTTGCCTAGCAGTTCGGGGTGTTCATGTTTACCATAATAGTACTCATAGACCTCTTGGCTTTTAATTCTGAAATCCGCACTCAAATCTATTACCCTTACTCCTGTTTGAAGTAGTTCAGGCACTATGTTCATAGAAGCTCGGTGGGGCACGTTGAGAAAGACATAGTCACATTTATCGGAAACCCTGTTCACGTCATACTCCTCAAACTTTATCTGGGTTATTCCTCTCAGATTCGGGTGCACACTACTCAAATACTTTCCGGAAAACTGCCTAGAAGTTACACAGGTTAACTCGGCTTTAGGGTGGAAAAGTAACAGTCTTACTAGATCTCCACCCGTATATCCTGAAGCTCCAACAACTCCAGCTCTCATTTTAACATCTCCAAACAATAATCAATTAACATTCCAGGAATATCTACACCTGTTAAGGGTACAGTTGTGTGATACTCCATCGTGTGATTAACTTCATTAACAAGCATACCTCTTGGGCTTTCTAATATATCTACCCCATAAACTCCTTCCCCAATAGCTCTTGCAGCCCTTAGACTCAAATCCTCAATCTCGGGAGTTACGGGGCAAATTTCCGCTCGCCCTCCGAGGGCGGTGTTCGTCCGCCACTCACCCTGGCCGGCAACTCGATAAATGGCAGTAACGACCTCATCACCAATGATAAAGCTTCTAATATCCCTATTGTTCACCTTTTCTACAAATTCCTGAATATAATAAATCTGGTAAAGTGCTCCCATAGACTCTCTACTTTCAATTATCGCCTTTGCAGATTGGGGATCCTTTAACGGAGCAATGAGTCTTCCCCAACTGCCAAATACGGGTTTAATCACCGCAGGATATTTCAGTTCCTCTAAAATCTGAAGAGCTGAATCTATATCAACAGCCAAAAATGTTCTTGGGCTAGGCACACCTGCTTTGGTTAGAGCCAGCGTTGTTAAAAGCTTGTCTGCGCAAATACTGGAAACCGCATAAGAATTAACCACTGGATACCCTTTACTCTCCAAAATTTTGGTGATATAGAGACCCTTAAATGTACTCACCATACGCTGAAGATAAATGTCCGCCTCTGGAATATGATCACAGTTTCCAGTAGCTTCTAAGAAAATACTTTTCGCGTCAATGACTAGCAATTTGACATTTTTATTACGCGCAGCTTGAATTAGTGCCTTCTCATCCCATCTCACTCGATCACTTATCATGCCGATAGTTACCAATTCACCCACCTAGATCTTTTTCAACAATAACAACCTTTTTTCAAGAATGTTAGCGTTACTTATTGGCCCCAATCCTCGCCTTCGATCTCTGCGACCTTAAGCTGCACCTTATTCTTTTCTATTGCCACCACTTCAAGCTCGGATCCGCAATCTGGGCACTCAACAATCTCTCTTAAAACTGGGTCTTCGAGATCCAAATCGGCACCACACTCTGGACATTTACCCTTAACCATTATCCAATCACCTCTGTGATATTAACAAGAATCTTTGAACCACTTAACCGTAAAGTGGATTTAGGTATTTTTCCAATGTTGCTAAAAATTGAGCAAAAGATTGTAAAACTAAATGAACTTTTCAACACTTTTTCCATTCCAACATTATATTTAATGGTATATAATTATTAATTGTGGGATAAAAAAGATTAACTTAAATAATTTTTCCCTCCCAAAAACTATTTCTACGAAGTTCCAGATAATTGAAAACTAGCAATAAAATAATTTATTAGTAAAAAGCGATAATGATTTAAGCCATTTTTAAAAGAATATACACCTAAATGGTTTCAAGGAAGTAAAGTGCAATGAAAATCAATAAGGAACTCTGTGGAATTTGCATGGCATGTGCAACCGTATGTCCCAGAAGCGCCATAAATATCACGGAACATGAGGCAGTAGTGGATAACCAAATTTGCAATGACTGCGGTATATGTTTAAAGGTCTGCCCTGTGGGGGCGGTGAGCATTGAAAACGGCAGTACAGCTCAGCATAGCATCTAAAAGGCATCTTCCAGCTGCCAAATCAGTTATCTAATTAATTCAAAAGCCCTAAAAGACCTGCTAAGACAACATAAATCATTTAAGCATATTTTACAAACTTTACAGGAACAAAAAAATAAATAATA
This sequence comes from uncultured archaeon, assembly GCA_964510585.1. Classification (GTDB taxonomy): domain Archaea; phylum Asgardarchaeota; class Jordiarchaeia; order Jordiarchaeales; family Jordiarchaeaceae; genus Jordiarchaeum. The sequence continues at coordinate 58,839 of CAZECW010000173.1, forward strand.
GTAGGTATCTATTTCCAGCATCCAAAAAGGGTATCCTTTTAATACCTAATTGTTTCGGGACTATCCATAGGTGTTATTCATGAAAATCAAGACGGATTTACTGATTGTGGGAGCAGGCCCCGGCGGCACCGCTACCGCTATATCTGCCCTTAAAAAGGGAGGAAAGGTCTTAATTTTAGATCGTAAAATGCATGTAGGCATCCCGGTGCATTGCGGAGAGGCTATAGGGAAAACGGGGCCAGGAATTGCGGAAATCGAAATACCTCGAAATGCTATCGTTAATCCCATTCGCGGATTTCGTATCTATAGCCCTAATCTGACTCGGGTGGACTACGCTAAACCTGAACCCGATGGATATATACTTGATCGCCGTGTGTTTGACAAAGAACTCCTTGCTAAAGCTTGTGAAAATGGCGCCGAAGCCCTGTTAGGGTCAAATGTCACTCAATTAATCTACAAAGATCAGCAAATCAGAGGAGTAGTAGCTCGAAGACTCGGAGAAAAAATCGAAATCGAAGCCCAAGTAGTCGTGGGTGCAGATGGAGTAAACAGTACAATAGCCAAACTTTCCGGTCTCAGGAAAAACATTAAACTCAAAGATATAGAAACCTGCGCCCAATACGAAATGGTTAACGTAAAAATCGATGATACAGATCTTCTTGAATTCTACTTGGGAAAACAGATATCACCTAGAGGCTATGTTTGGGTATTTCCTAAGAACGAAAAACGCGCCAACATAGGACTAGGAATCGGAGGAGGAATGGGAGAAAAAACCGCATTAGAATATCTCCAAGACTTCATAAAACATAATCCTCGAGGAAAAGAAATCTGCAAAAACGCTAAAATTATAGAATTTCGAGTGGGAGCATTACCTATGGGAGGCCCCAATCCCAAGAACGTTTTAGACAATCTCATTCTGGTAGGAGATGCTGCAGGTCAGGTCCACCCAATTACGGGAGGCGGTATGGGTTATGCTATAGTTTGCGGAAGCATAGCTGGAGAGGTAGCAGTGGAAGCCATCACCGAGGGGGATACAAGCGAAGAAGCTCTCACACTATACGAAAAAAGATGGCGAGAAAAATATGGAAGAGAATTCGAACAAATGCTTAAACTCCAAAAACTACTTGCAGAAGCCGAAGATACTTTACTAGACAAGCTTGCCCAACTGCTCACTGGACAGAACATAGTAGAACTAACCGCCGGAAAAAAAATTGGTGTCTTTCTAAAAGCCGCGGCGAAAGGTGACCGACAGCTCCTGAATCTCCTCGATCAACTCAGACATCTACAACTAGTCCAATAACCAATAAATTTTGTGAAAAATAAAAAGGGAAGTTTGAAAAATGACCGTAATCACCTTTAAAGAGTTCCAAAAAATGGATTTAAGGATTGGGAAAGTATTAACTGCCGAAAAGGTACCTAATACTAAAAAACTCATCAAAATGAACGTAGACATTGGACAAGGTGAAACCAGACAAATCATAGCCGGAATGGCAGAATACTTGAAACCAGAGAACCTTACAGGCAAAAGCGTGGTCGTACTAGTCAACCTAGAACCCAAAGAATTCATGGGGTTACAATCTAGGGGAATGATTCTAGCCGCAGATCTAAACGGCCGACCTATACTGATAACACCAGAAGAGGAAACCCCACCCGGAACGAAAATCAGATAAAAGTCAAAAAATACCGGAATTCTAGACATGGCTAAGAAATCGATAATTCCAAAAATAGGTTCAAGAGGTATAAAATTTTAAAAAGTAAAGGGAATTAAAGCCCGAGAAAAATTATTTTTTTATGTAAAAACGCGCCAATTTTGCGAATCTCTCAAATATAATATACAAAATAAAACGAAAAACTAAAATATTTTTGCGAAAAATACAAAAATAGCCGAAAAATATATAAAGCCAAAAAAGAGATTGAATGGTAAAAAAAGGCAGAGCCAACGGAAATGTGCATGACTTCCCCTCCTCCCAATTTCACGCCCTCCGGGCCCGAACTTATGTTCGAGCCAGGGACTCCCCTATGTTTTATCTCCCCTCTCCCAGCATTTTTGTTATGTTGGCGATGAAGCCTCCCCTAGTTTTCAGAGTTATTACCAGTTCCTGTTTTCCCCCTCCTGTTGCTTGTGGTGGGGGAAAGCGATTTTTAATCTGGCTAGAGCATTTCCTTGAGTCTTTTTGAACTTCTGAATATTTTTGGCAACCATTTGGTTCTGTTGTTTTTCAAAAGAATTATATAATTTGACTGTTTTTTTTGATTTGAATACTTCGCTGGGGTCTCTTTATGGATGTCAATGAGGCTATTTTGCATTTTATGAAAAAATTTGACTTGACAGATGACGAGATTAAAGCTTACTTGGCTGTCTTGGGTGCGGGGGGTTTAGCTTTGGGTGATGTTTCTACTCTGACCGGATTACCTGTAGATGTATGTAAAACTATCTTGGATCGCCTAGTGGAATCACGTTTTGTGCGTCGAGTGCCGGGAGAGGTGGATGGTTTTGTACCTTTGAATCCTTTTTTGGCCGGGTTTTTGATTGTTTATGAGGATTTGAGTCACTTGTTAGAGGAGTTACAGAAGGTTGCAAGAACTAGGTTTGAAGAGCTTAGCAAAAAGTTAGAAGACGGTAAACTTTTATCGGTGGAGGAGCTTTCCCGTTTGACAAGTAGCCGTGTGGAAACTTTTCGGTCTTTTGTGGAGGAATTTACTAAACTCATGAGTTCTAACTTTGAGAGAAGTGCAGATGCCTTTAGGGATTTGAGTGTTTCTGTGGAGGAGGCAATCCGCTCTTTGCTTTCCACGAGTTTTGTTGATTTTAGTGATGTAGAGCGTTTTGAGGAGAGGAAGAGCTTCAGTCTTTCGGATCTTACCTCGGAGTTTGTTTCGGGCATAGAGCAGGATATGGTGTCTTTAGAGAATCTGGCCAGCAAAACCTTTTCTGCATATACCAAGGAGATCCGTGAGCGCCTAGATATAATTAAGCTACATTTCATTACCACTTTGAACGAACACCGGTCGAAACATGAGAAGAATAGCTTGGAGTTGGATAGTAAGATTAGGACAACTGTGGATGAGAATTTGAACGTTTTGAAGAGTTTCATTGAACATTTGGAATCCGATGTGTTTGAGATACTTAAAATTATTTTGGAGATAGTAGGGGAAAAAGTGGAGTCCTTTAAGGCAAAGTATTTAGAGGCTATGACTGGTTTGCTCAACCATTACCTAGATGCTTTAAACTCATTTGAGCCTCGGGTGAAAGGTATTATTAGTGGATTGGAGAGTATTTCTCAAGATTTAGCTGGCTCAACCTCTATTCTATCATCGCGTAGAAAGGCTTTCACCAACGTAGTTTTGAAAGGCGACGCATTCCTAGAAGATTTGAATGAGAAAACACAGAAAATTTACGAGACTGCTAAGGGTTTGAGCGCCGACTATCAAAGCGTGGTTTCCGAACAGATAGTTACCGCGCAGGAGATTACAGACCAGATAACCAAGAGTTTATCCACCTTTGTGGACGAAAAAGCCACTCTGGTGAGGGAAGAGGTTAACAAAGTGCAGAACAAATTCAGGGAGAAGATAACACCTACAAGCTCCCTCATAGAATCCAAAATTTCCAACGCTGTTACAGAAGTCATTAAAAACAACAATGAAGACTGCGAAAACTTATGTACCCAACTTGGAAAGGATATCGGTAACTATATAGAAAACGCTTTTAAAAATTTTAGCGAAGCCCTAACCACATTCATAAACGGTTCAAGCGAACTATTCTCAACGTACAAAGATAACATCAAAAACAGAATAAAACTCCTAGAGTACAGCGTAATTCACCTCCAGAGAAGGATAGCTCAAATGCTACAAACCAACGCCTTCGAATATGATAAAATGACTGAAGAACTTTACAACAACCTAGACAAAACCATAAACCAAAAAGTAGGAGCACACATACAAGAGCTGGGTCCCTTCGAAGAAAAAATCGCCTACACCATATCCAAAAGCTACACCGACGCCAAAGATGTTCTCGATAAAAACTTCCATGATCTAATCGAAAAATTCTCAAGCATTACTACTCATATAGAAAAGAAAGAAGAAATCCTAAAAAAAATTTGGGAAACATCATACAGCCTATTCGACAAGGATATAAAGACTTGGCCCCTAATAGGCGAAAAGGCAATCATAGCCCACACCAAATCCATAATTAGAAAAACCAAGAAAAACATAACCATAATTTCCCCAGAACTCATCCCCGAAATCCTTGAAGAACTACTAAACATTAGAAACTTCAAAGCCACCATCATCTCAAACATCGATTTCAAGGTTTTCGAGTCAGTAATAAAACACTTCCAAAGACAGGGAAACGTAAAATTCCTACACTACCCCAATAAAGACCTATGGTGTGTGTTGAGAGACAGAGACGAAACCATTTTTGCGCCTGTAACCACCAAAGAGGAAGCCTACGCAATAGTATCAGAACAAGACGGATACATAAATTTCACACAAGAACAAATTATACCCATGGTTCTATCTAAAAGCAAAGAAGTAAAAGTTTAGCAACCATACCCAAAAAATAATTCCAGAAAATATTTATTCCCACTTCCCAAACCTTTGGTCATTACATATTTTTATAAAATTTGCAAACGGTGGGAGTAGGTACTAACCTTCATCAAACATAATCGGGCAGAGCCTATAAATTCCAGAAATGTATCGTTTAATAATTGTTTAGGATATGAAAATAAAAATATTCAAAGAGTACTGAAACTACATTCATTACCCTAATTTTTCACTTCCCTAAACGTCCCGTGGGACGACGCTTAAAAATATAAATAATATATATTTTTTAAAAAATATTGTAAAATTACGATATTCTATATGATTCTTAGGAAAAATTTATAAATAAATCTTGAAATACCTACAGTTCGTAGAAAGATTGGATTTAAGCTTACCTCCCTCTCTCCCTCCAAAATCCCCCCCTCCTTAACGAGGGGGGGTTAAAATCTTATGCTTACTCCCTCTCTCCCTCCTCCCTTGTCTACTATGCTAGGACTTTTTTTAAAGAGAATTCGGGTTTTAGCCTTAAAGGGGGTTTGGGCCAGTACTTTTTAGTAGTGACTTTCAGAATGGGGAGTTAGCATAATTTTTTATTAGTGCTCCTTGATAGATTGCGTCTAGGAAGTTTTCCATTGTGGGTTCCCATTCTAGGGCGATTATGGGTTTAGTTTTTGGCGAGTATATTTGTGTGCCTTGGATGCTTGCGCGGCAGCATCTTACTATGTAGAAGTCGTTCTTAGTGGTTTCCTTTCTTGCATAGTGTGTTGGGCATATGTCTATTTTTTGCATGGGGATTTTTGGGTTTAATTCTTTTATAGTTTCGAAGGTTACTGGGCAGCCTATTATGGTTATTGGTTGGTTTAGATTTGTTATTTTTTGGGCATCTGCGTCTAAGAATATGAATTTTTTTCCGGTGCTAGCACTGCATGGAAAAACTATGGGGTAATTTTTTGAGGGGATTTCTTTGAGAATGTCTATTGTTTTTATTTGGAATTTAGTTTCTTTGCGTACTAGTCCTTGTTTTTGTGCTTTTTGGACTTGGTCTTGTAGTTTGGCTGGTGGAGGGATGATGTCAATTATTCCCACCTTAATGTTGGGAGGTTCAAATAGTGCGAGACCTATGTGTTCGAATTTGGATTTGAAGACTACACTTCTTGTTTCTTTTTTTAGATGCTTTGTGGCGTTTTTAAGTATCTCGATTTTTTCTGTAGGGTCAATGTCGGAAAAATCCAATGTTAACGTTTGGTTTTCGTCGCTTAGTTGGATATAGCTGGTTATAGTTCTCATGAGGCTGTTGCCCGTAGTTTTGATTTGGTATACGGATAGGCCTGTGGTTGACTGGATTATGAGATATTTTGTGGTGTGAAATACATTTCTTCCTTTTAGAATTGGTTTGTTTTCGTGTTTAGTTTTTATAACGTTTACTTGTTGAGGGTGGGGTATTCTTGGCATGTTTTGGTCACCATTTAATTTTTAGAGGTCTTTTTGGGGAACTATGTCGCAGCCTGTACATTTGAGGCACATAGTTTTGAATTTGTTTACGTCTAGACCTTTTTCCTTTAGGATCTGTTTGTGTTTTGTTGCATGTTTTATTAGTCTTTGGGCGGTGGGTCGTTGTGCCTTATTGTTTAGTGTTTGTTGCAATTGTTGCTTTATTAGAGGATTTAAGTTTAGGGGCCTTAGGGATGCGATCACTCCCCAGTGTGCTAATGTTTCTGCTCCTTGGTCTATTGTTTCTTCTTTTTCCCCAAGTCCTATTATGATGTTTGAGCAGACGCAGTTTTCTCCAAAGACTTTTGCGGCATATTTGACCATTTTTAGGTTGTTTTGATAGTTGAATTCGCTACAAACTTTAGAGAAGATTTGGGGATCAAAGCTCTCAACGTTTATTTTTATTTCGTCTGCTCCAGCGTCATATAGCATATCTATGTGTTTTTCTTCTTCGACGTAGGGTTCAACTCCTATGGGTAGTCTATCCCCAAATTCTCGGCGGAGGGCTTCCACCACCTGGCACATGTGTTTTACGCTTTCGGTAGGTGTGGAAAAAACTCCTGTGGTGAGTGCAACAGCCGTTAAACCCTTATTTGCCACCCGTTTCACGATTCTGGTCACCACTTGGGGCTGGAGGGTTCTATGAGTGATGTGAGATTGTATTAAGGGAGTTGCGCAAAATTTGCAGTGGTATTTGCAGTTTGAATCTAGATTGAGGAATGCTTGTTCTGGACAATGGAGGAGGCTTTCTACCTGCTTTGCAGGAAGCCAGTCCACCCCATCCTTCTTTATGACTTTACGTTTGGCGTCGTAAGTGTAGGGCGTTTCTGACTGTTTCTCTGTAAGAGTAAGACGCACTAATCTCTCTTGGCCTAACCTTAGAAAGATAGAATTTTGGCCTGTGCTTGGACCTGCGGTGGAGCGATCTATGAGGAAGGGAAGCTCTTTAACCTCCTTTACAAAGATCGTTCCTTTTTCTAGGAGTTCCGCTTTCATTATAGTTATTTTTGGTATTTCCTCCTGCACCTGGAAACCCTCATATTTATATTGAAAAAATGTTTTGAGTACCAAAGAAGTTCTCTATGTGAACAGAAGTGAAAGAACAGAAAAATCTTGCGGCGATTCTAGACCAAGCATTGGATAGAAAAATCACCTTTCAGGAAGCGCAAAGCCTTTTAGAAGTTGAGGGTGAAAATTTCGACAAACTATTGAAAGTGGCGCGAATAGTAACTGATCGGGAAAAGGGGCGCATTCTACACGTTTATTATCCTTCACGATTGTTCCCCTCCATATCCGTAACGGGAAGAAACTGTGAATTGAAATGTGCACACTGCAATCGCCACTATCTTCAACATATGATACCCGCTTCGACTCCTGATAGGCTTTACCAAGTGTGCCTCGATTTGCACCATAAGGGGGCGGTGGGTTGTTTGATAAGTGGGGGAAGCACCATCCAAGGATACATTCCACTTGAAACATACTTAGATGCAATTAGGCGCGTGAAGGAAAATACTGATCTCATTTTGAATGTTCATACAGGGTTGTTGAGTTGGGATTTGGCGGTAGGGTTAGCTAAGTCTAATATTGATGTCGCTTCAATTGATGTAGTTGGCGATAATGAAACCATAACTAAAGTTTACGGATTAAATAAAACGGTTGAGGATTATGAGAAGGCTCTTTACACTCATTTGCAGGCAGGAATCAGACATGTGGTTCCGCATATTTGCGTGGGTTTAAACTTTGGGAGGATAGGGGGAGAAATCAGGGCTCTGGAAATAATAAGAAGAGTGGGTACGGAATTGTTGATTTTTATTACAATTATTCCCACGAGAGGTACTCTTATGGAGAATGTTTCTCCTCCCAGCGTGGAGGCAGTGGTAAAGGTGATTGCCATTGCACGGTTAATGTTTAGAGACGCATCCATATCCTTGGGATGTATGCGTCCCGGTGGCCTTCGTAGGAGAAGGCTGGATCATTTGGCTTTGTATGTAGTTGATAGAATGGCAGTCCCTACACCTAGCACCTTAAGAGAAGCCGAAAATATGGGTCTAAAAATTGAAAGATATCCCTCTTGTTGTGCGTTGCCAAGTGAATTTGAATTTAAAATAAGAAACAAGCTTTCGAAGGGAAACCAGTTTTAGCGTAAAAAGTTCCATTCTCTGGTTGAGTACTTTTCAGTGACGAGTTTACGAGTCAACTTTTTTTCGTATTCTGTGAGTTCTCCGGATACTAATTCTATGTCCAGAGCCTTTTCAAATCCTTTCTTTAAGATATTTTTAATGGCTTCTATGTCTGGCTTCTTCTTCAATGCTGTTTCAAGATTGATTACTCTTTCTTCAATGGATTTAGCGACTTTATCGCTCATCTTTTCTTTGGACACTTTTAATACTTTTGACATGGTTTTTATGTCTGTTTTTATGAGAAGTGTTCCGTGATGTAGTACCACCTTTTTCCTTCTAGTCTGGGAGCTTCCACTAATCTTTTTCCCATCAACCAGAATATCGTTAACAGGCTTGAATGACGCGTTTAATCCCAACATCTTTAGACTTTCCACAACTCCCCGACAAAGTACCTCATAGGACTTTAGAATATCTTGGGGTACTTTCTTATTATTCTCATGTACAACAATATTATATGTGAGATTATCTTTATCTGAGTAAATTGCGCCCCCACCGGTTATTCTCCGGGAAATGTCTACACCTAATCTTTTGCACTCTTCAACATCCACCACATTTTCTACTGCTTGAAAGTAACCAATGGAACATGCAGGAGGATCCCTCTGGTATAGAAAGAGCGTATCAGGAACGAGATTTTTTGAGCGTGCTATAAGAATCGCTTCACCTACCGCACCACTGGTAGGAGGATCAATTACCCCTAAATCCAAAAAGCGCCAGACTTCCCTCAATTCAAACACCTTACTAAAATACACAATCCACACTCAGATAAACTTCAAATATAAACTAGATTTAAGATTAACCATTAAACAGCATACGTCCAAAATTTTTCTATAAATATTCTATTTATGCAAAGGATAGGGTATTTAGTTAAAATAGTTTTAATTATTGCTAGTTATGTCTATTGGGTAAGGAGGTGTGGTTTGCAAGTTTTGCTTTAAAAAGCTAACAAAAAAATAATAGGAGTTATCAGCCGGTAGTACGAATTTTAGAAGGGGAAGGGTAACATTGGGAATATCCAGCCAAAAATGGTTGGCCAGCCAAACCAAGAGCCATAAGGCATCAGTGCCCAGCTGACAACTCCTGCGCTTATGGTTGTTCCTACGACTGCTGTTAGTAATACTGCGGTGAGTAAGACTGCTATAAGGGATTGTATTTTGGGCATTATATCACCATAATTTTAATTTGAGTTTAGTATAAAAACTAAGCGAAT
>CAZECW010000174.1:0-2831 GCA_964510585.1 uncultured archaeon
AGCTAGGGTGGGGGGTAGATTTATAGGTAATTATATTTAATTAAAATTAATTACATATAATTATAAACAGTTTCGGACGCTTGATTGAAACCAAGCCAGTTGGAGAAACACAAACATTCAGTACAGCAGTAAGCTCCAGAGCCTAAAAAAAGATTATCCAAAACGCTTCTACACTTTGCCTCCAACTGCGGGGGTTTCAGTCAAGCCCCATTACCTGAACAGCTTACAGTCTCGTGAGAAGGTATGTGCTTTTAAAAAAGATTTGGTGTGAAAGGAGTGATGTTGATGATTGAGTATACTGTTTATGCGTTAATTATTGTGGTTGTTATGGCTTTCTTGGCGGAGATTATTGATTCAGGTTTGGGTATGATGTATGGAACTATTCTGAGCCCTATTCTGATCGCCATAGGTTTTAGTGCATTTGCGGTGGTCCCCGGCATCCTGATTTCGCAGGCGATGGGCGGTTTAACGGGAACCATATTCCACCACAAATACAAGAATGCCGATTTTAGATTGAAGTCGCCACACTTCAAGGTTGTTCTAGCCATAGTTCTGCCGGGGCTAGCAGCAGTACTGTTTGGAGTATGGGTTGCCATTAGTATCCCCGGTTGGGTTATGAAGAGTTACATAGGCATTCTAGTTATCATTATGGGTTTCCTGTGCATTTTTCCACTGATGTATACTTTCAAGTGGTGGAAAATGTACTTGGTGGGAATTGTTTCGGCTTTTAATAAGGCTCTTAGTGGGGGAGGATTCGGCCCAGTCACCTCAACAGGAAAAATTCTTGGAGGATTAGACCCCAAGGTTTCAGTTGCCACTACGACATATGCTGAGGTGCCCATATGCCTTTCTGGGTATATAATATGGTATCTGGTGGAGGGGTCTTACACAGTTTGGTGGTTTCCAGCAGCGTTGTGCCTGGGGGCGATACTGGGAGCAGCGATTGGACCGTATGTGACGGCGAAGATTGATACCAAGTTGCTGAAAATCATTGTGGGTGTCTTGGCTATTGCCTCTGGTTTGTACCTTTGCTACACGGTCCTTCAGGGGTTCAATGAGACCTTTTCAAACATAGCTTACTCTTTCATATTCAAGCAGCTGGGTGTAAACTATTATCCGTCTGTTTGGGACTGGATTGGTAAAGAACTCACAAAAATCGTTGGTGGTTGGTTTGGATTCTAAATGGTTAAAAATCTCGCTAGTAGCAATATTAATAGCAGGCGCCGTATTTTTCTACTACGCATACATAACAGCTTCAACCATCGACACTTTGAAAACTCTTAAAACAGCAACAAGCACCTGGAACCCCTTCAGCGACATAATAACAGAAATAGTGGACACAATAATTAACATACTAAGAAAAGCCTTCGGAGCAGTGTGAAGAGAATTAAAGACTATAAATTTCGGGCTTAAAAGCCTCCGGCGCAAATTTTGTCTAGAACGAAGTCCACAATATTCAGCAAGATGTCAAACGGAGCCCTAAACACAATTTTTTAACTCACCCCCCTTCCAAAAAGGAGACCCACCAAGGCCTTTTCTCAAAGAGAAAGCAGAAGACCCAAAAAAAGCCGGCCACCACAACCGAAAAGCCACAAACCAAAAGCCCACTAAAAACTTTTTACGTCCAAAATTTTCGATCAGCGAAGGAAGTATATCATGCTACTTTTGTGAATATAAAGAAAAAGTCCAAATCAATTTAGCCTAAAGAATAAACACCTATATTTTAACTCAAAAAAAAGAAAAGGAAAGAAAGAAAAAGATGAGAAAATCAGTGTAAACCCTGCTAGGAACCGGTTTTCCTACGTTTTCTTCTTCTGCTTAACCTTCTCTTTAATGCACCATCATCCTTTTCGGATTCCTGCTCCTCTTCTTTCTCCTTCGACTCTAAATCTGCCTCATTAACTGTATCAGAGTCCTCCTCCTTCTCCGCGCTCTCTTCAGCTCCTTCCTCTTCCCCGGTTTCCGCTCCTTCGCCTTTCTCTGTTTCCTCTAATTCTTTAGCTTCAGTTTCTCCCGTCCCACCTTCTTCAGCCCCAGTTTCAGGTCTAGTTTCCCGCTCTTCTGGCTCCCCTTCCTCAGCTTCTTCGGCTTCCTCGGTTTCTGGTTGTTCTCGTTTTTTCTCTAGTGTGATTGGGGGTTTTTGCATTTCTTCGTATTTTTCGATGGTCTGCATTATCATTTCGCTTATTTCGCCGGGCACCCCCACGGATTCTAGCAGTCGCTCCCGATCTGCTGGTTTTGCGGTTTTAAGCTCCTTTGCCAAGGCTTGGGCCTCGCCCTCTTTGATTCCAGCCTCCACAAGGAGGGGCACTATGAAGTCTGCAAGCTCCTTAGGCACATATTCCTCCACCGGGGGCTCAACGCCCACTATGCTTATCTCTTCACGCATTATTTTCTGGATCACACTGTCTCGGGATACGAGGTGAACATCCACCTTTTCTCCCCTGCTGATCTTCACTATTAGCTCATCTATCCTCTTTATGATGCGGGGTATCCGCGCCCTCTTAACAAAGGTGTAGGCCACGAATCCCAACGCGGGAACCGCCAGCGCAAGAAGCCCTAAATACGTTAGAAGCGTAGAGAGGGGTAGTCTGGTGTTGAGGAACGGTATGGGCACCGCCCTCTCACTCACTGAAAGAAACACTTGGCTATACTGCGTGGCATAATTTGAGTGGACAGCGGTGATAGTGCCCACAAGGGTTGTCGGCGGCAGGCCAAAAGTGGGAACAAAAGCCACATAGGTTCCAGGATAGATCTCAGTGAGGGTGAACACCAGTGGGCCGAGTGTTAAAGTCACATTAGCACCGGAAATTGGAGAATGGGGACCAAGC
>CAZECW010000175.1:0-10250 GCA_964510585.1 uncultured archaeon
CTATTTCTCTCCTCGCCAATCTTACGCGTTATTTCACTTAATTCCCTACTTCTCTCTTTGATGATCCATCCTGGGATTTGGTTTTCCATTTTTTCTGCTTGTGTTCCCGGTCTTGGCGCAAATCTCGAAATGTTGACGATATCGGGTTTTATGTCTTGGATGAGCTTAACTGATTCTTGGAAGTTTTCGTCTGTTTCTCCCGGAAAGCCGACTATTATATCGGTGGATAGGGTTAAGTCGGAAATTTTTGTTTTAAAAGCTTTAACGATTTCCAAGAATTGTTCCTTTGTGTAACCTCTATTCATGGCCTTCAAGATTTCGTTGCTTCCTGACTGTACAGGAATGTGGAGGAACTTGTAAATCTTGTTGTTTTGATAAATATCTATGAGTTCCTCAAGAATGGGTGTTGTATGTTTAGGATTTGTCATACCCACTCTAACTTTAAAATCTAGAGGTAGTTCAATAATTCTTCTAAGTAAATCGGGGAGCCTTTCACCCTTCCAGCTATAGGTTCCTGTATCTTGGGAGGTTAACCATATTTCCCTACAACCACCCTGAACTGCCTTTTCTACCTCTTTCAGAATAATTTCTGGAGGGTAGCTTAAAAGTTTGCCGCGGGCAAATTTTACGCAGCAGTAATAACAATCACCTAGGCATCCCTCACCTATGGGAATGATTGCAATTACTGGGTTAACTAATTTTCTTGGATTCCCCAGCTTAATGCCTTTTTTGTCCTCAAGGGATATGATTCCACGCTTGCCATTCTCTACCTCTCTTACTATGTCCTTAATTTTGAATAGGGAGTTGGTGTCCAATATGGCAGCGAATTTCGGCCCCGCTTCTATTACGCCTCTTAGATTTATTCTCGGTAAACAGCCACACACGATAAATGGTTTTCCCGACTGGTTGAGTTGCGAAATTTTTTTCAGAACCTTTTTTTCAGTAGGTTCTTTTACGCCGCAGGTATTCACAATCAGAATATCCGCGTACTCCTCCGACTCTGCTATACTATAGTTTGCCTCTGTTAGTGCACCTAACATAATTTCTGTATCAGCTTGGTTCATAGAACAGCCATAAGTAATGATATGTACTGAAACCAAAACCATCACTCATACTTTTTCCTAAAAAACAGTAAGGCGAAGGGTATTCAGGCTGCCTCCAGCTACGGGTGGAAGTATAGCCAAAACATCTCTGTCTCTAAGAGGAGTGTCTAATCCTCTGAGTTCATTGATGGATATACCATTAATCATTAAAAGAAAAGCAGGTTTGGGTTTTCCGTTCTTTTCAATCAAGTAGTTTGCCAGCTTGTCCCCATACTTTTGGGTTAACAACTTTATTGCGTCAGAGACGGTTATGTTATCCTCTGACTCCAATTCTATTTCCTTTGCTTTGGTTATCTCCCTTATGGTCGCAAAGACTTTAACTTTGAATTTCATTCTTCTACCTTCCCCTAATACTCTTCAAATGAATCATTGCATAGTGGAGTGATAAATTTTCTAGGTGAAATATTAATGTAGTCCTGTCTTAAACTTTACTTACTCATCTTTAAAAATATTTAAATAATTATGTATCAATGTGGACGATTACAAAAGGAGAGATGTAATTTATGAGCGGGCAGACATTCCGAATTTTTGATGTTGAGCAGGACCTTATTAAGGCTAACGAGAAGCTTGCAAAAGAGATTCAAAAGGTTTTCACGAGAAGGGAATCAAAACTTTTGATATTGTGGGAGCCATAGGTGCGGGTAAAACGGCCATCCTTGAAACTCTGGTAGAGAGACTAAAAGGAAAGTATAGATTAGCACTGGTTACCGCGGATGTAACTACGGAGATAGATGCTGATAGGATTAGGCGTCATGGGGTTGAATGTATACAAATCAATACTGGTAGGGAGTGTGCTTTAACAGCGAGTCTCCTAAAAAATGTTTTGGATAGGCTACCCTTGAACAACATTGATGTACTCTTTGTGGAGAATGTTGGCAACTTGATTTGCCCCGCAGATTTCGTGGTCGGCTGTGATAAAAGGATTGTTGTGGTTAGTATAACCGAGGGAGGACATGTTATTATAAAACATCCTCTACTTTTTAAAATGTCTGACATTGCCGTAATCAATAAGATAGACTTAAAGAACATTATGGATGTAAATCCAGAAAAAATGGTTGAAGACGCCCTAACAATTAATCCCTCTCTAAAAGTGGTTTTAACTAGTGCAAAAACTGGTGAGGGCATAGACGAATTAATTAAATTACTGGGCCTTTAAAATAGTTCACTAAAATTGAAAAGGCAATCATGTTGAGTCAATAATGATTTGAGGGTAGGTTATTTAAATTCAATATTAGTTTTATTAAATTAACCTGAACTATTTGTATGCAAATAATGGGCAAGGGTCACTCGACTGGGAGAGGCTAAATGGCGTGCGTTCGGAGGATCTGTGATGTCTACTATTTGGGTTGATTATGTTGCTCCCAAAGATGTTGTCTACTTTATGAATATGGTGAAGCGGCTAAAAAGTAGAGGCGACATTGTTGTTGCAACAACTAGGAAGTTTCGAGAAGTAAATGAACTAATGAAATTGAAGAATGTTGAGGCGAAGATTCTGGGTCGCTATGGTGGAGGAACACTTAAAGGCAAATTGGTTGAAGGAGCAAAAAGAATAGCCAAATTGGCGGAGTACATTACGAGATTTAATGTAGATGTTATGATATCCTACTGTTCGCCTGAAGCAGTTCGTGTAGCTTTCGGATTGCAAATTCCCATCATAAATGTTTATGATGCTCCTCATGCCATTAAACAAGTACTTTTGGTATCAAAGCTTGTGGATGTACACATTTCCCCAAAATGTATTCCAAAAAGGGAATGGCTTAAGCTGGGTTTCAAACCGGAGCAACTCCTGTTTTATGATGCCATAGATCCTGCCGCTTGGCTCAAAAACTTTACACCCAATGAAAACATTTTCAAAAATTTGGGGCTGGATCCCGAAAAGAAAATTGTTGTAGTCAGAGCAGAGGAAGCTTTTGCTTCATATCTCCTTGGAAAAACCTCAGATGATAATCCTCTGATAACTCCTTTAATTAAGGAACTTTTAGCCTTCGATGATGAACTTCAAATCGTTGTGCTTTGTAGGTATGGTCGCCAAAAATCAAGTTTAAGTAAACTTTTCCGGAAAATAACTATTACTGAACACGTTGTAGACTCGGCTAGTTTAATTTCTAAAAGCGTCCTCTTCATTGGGGGAGGTGGAACAATGACCTGCGAGGCAGCCCTCTTAGGAGTACCCTCCATCTCCTTTTTCCCTGGAAGACTTTACTATGAGGAGCCACTCATAAAAGAAAAACTACTCTACCACCCAAAGACACTAGACCAAGCCAAAAGACTAATTGAAAAAATACTGAGCCAATCAGAAGATTATTCAAAAATGTGTAAAAAAAAGGCTAAGCGCCTATTAGAATCTATGGAGGACCCCACAGACACTCTAATTGCAACAATTGACAAATTCTTAAAAAAATAATGGTTCAAACTACGTGGCCAATTTTTCCTTACCGAGCTCCACCCAGAACAGTTTTTTGGATAGTTTATACCATATATACAACCACGCCAGCACAAGCAATCCTGAAAGAATTATTTGAATAATGTTTCTAATCATACTCCAGAATTCTCCTTGGCCCTGATCGAGCCTATAAGGCGTGGTGAGGTAGTTTATGATTAACCAGTATGTTTCTTGAGGCGGCCTCCAGGGAACAATAATCGATTCTATAACTACAAACACTACAGTTATTGTGACCCAAACAAATAGAATTAGCAACAAAAGGGGAAAGTACCTTCTGAACTCCATTTTTTCACCACCAAACCATTAGTATTGCTGTCAAAATGGCTAAGAACGAGCTGAAGAAGCTTAATAGATAGAATCCTCTGACAATCTCGGGTTCAGTTAGAGGGCCTCTTGCAAGTATCATACGCACCAAAGGTATGGGCGCCTTTGGATCCTTACTAGCTGCGATTCTACCGTCCGGAAGGAGTATAGTTGCCGGAGACTTTACGAGTCTATACTCCATCAATTTTCCCATACTACTCAACATATAGAAAGAATTCATAATGAAGGGTATCAGCGCTATAACTGTAACTATCTCTAGCTCTCCCACAATTGCAAGGGCACCAATCGCGGCCCCCACAGTTAAAGAACCCACATCACCCGAAAAAACTCTAGCCGGGTACCTGTTAAACCTATAGTACGCTATCATAACACCCAGCATTACCGCCGATATAATTATACCTGTTTTTGAATCTAAGAGAACCGAGCAGCACAACATAGCTCCAAATGTTATTATAGTGGTTCCCGGCATCACCCCATTCATAATATCCAACATATTCACTGTATTGGAGCAAACAGCCACATTAACTGGAACGTATATGGGGTAAAGGATGCTTAACCTGGTTCGCCCAATGAAGGGGAAACGTGGAGAAGAAACTAGGATGGGATAGAAAAAGTTTATTATCAGTAGTGGGAGGGCGGCAATTACGGTAAGTATGGTTTTCGTGTACGCCCCTAACCTTTTTAAATCATCTATAATGCCCACCGCTCCCGAAGCAGCCACAGTTAATAAAAACCCTAACAACCTCAATCTAGTAAGGTTGTCCTCAAAGAGTACGGCGGTCAGCGACAAGCCCACAATTATACTAATCAGAATAGCAAGACCCCCCATTTCTGGTATAACTGGCTTATCGAGTTTATGTACGTCAACCCCCGTAATTTTTAAATCCTTCATCTTTCTCATCACGTGGGGAACCAAAAAATTACAAATCAGAAAAGAAAAGAAGAACCCAAATATAACATATAAAATTTCAATTGGTTTAAGGTATATCACGCTGCCACCAACCATTTAAACCAGTTAAAGCAAGACTTTTATATCGCAATAAACATTTTACAAACAAAAATTGCACACATTTATATTTATATTAGTATAGCAATATTACCATTTGTGTTCTGGGACAATGCATATTTAGATTTCGGTATAATTGTTATAAATCTTGGCCAAAGGTGATTACTTGCAAAAAAGCACGGCTGTACTATTGATACTGTTAATTCTAACAATGGGATTCGTAATCCTCATAGCACTAAATAGCAACGCCTACTCTCCCGTCTACCACCACCCTATCATTCAAACCACCAACACCGTGACTTTGAAAAACATGGAAATTACATCCACAGGCAATCTGACTAATAGTTTAGTGCTAAGAAATATCTCCATAAACAATTTCGGCATAGCCACTGTTACAGACACTTTCATAGTGAGAAATGACGGAACAAACTCCACAAAATCTGCAAATGTGCTCTACCCCGAGAATGTGTGGTCAGAGCTCATCACGTACACTGCTTGGCACGAGAACATCCAACTTAACACAGAAAGAATTTTTTCAGGAGGAGTAAATGGAACCCAAATAATATTTCATAAATCGTTATCTCCCGGGGACAACTATACATTTACGTTAAAACAATATTTTAAAGGCACCCTCAGTACAGTTAGCTCTCAGATGCGGTTTAGCTTCCCCGCTTATCCTTATTCACCCTACCGAACAGAAGAGTGCAGAGTTTCAGTGATATTACCTAAAGGCGCTTATTCTACATCCTCTCTAAAATACAACTACGCTAATATATCACCCTTTGACGCCAACAATACCCTAGGAATAAACTTCACGTTTAACGATGGGAGTTCTATTGTGTCACTTAAAACAGTCTATAGGCAAGTAACAGTCGATCCCTGGATGGGAATAAATGTGATAGAAGTCCATCTAATAGAAAATAAGGGGGTTTCAAATCTAAACAAAACCTATTTTCAAGCTCCCGCGGGCACAGTAAAGTTTGAGGCCAATGACGCCGCTGGAACCCTAACATCTTGGCCCGCGGGCGATAGCGTAGAAATTTATACACGCTACTCGATTCCCCCTAATGGAACCTACGTCTACTACCTTACATACTCCATTCCCATAGCGTTTTCACAAATTGGCAGCTCTGGAACTTACCTACTCGCCTTTAACATTGTTCCTAACTATGGGGGAATAATTGAAAACTTCTACATCTCCCTGATATTCTCCAACTTCCTAGGCATATCCTTCCAGAGTCCTCCAACACTACCAATCACCTCAATTAATAAGAACATTTATCTCTACACCTACAAAAACATCATTCCAACACAAAATATATTGTCATACTTCCTTTACAGCGTCGGATTTCCAAACACCTATCTTCGCCCCCTCACCCTAACGCTAGTATTTGGCTCCGCAGCTGCTGTTTACGCCCTTGTCAGGTCACGTCGCGTAAAGGCTGCACCAGCTATAGTGAGACCCGCAGAAGTTAAAGCTTCGATTCTCAGCGAATTCCTCAACCTGTATGAAGAAAAGAATACGTTAATACTCGAAATGGAACGTTTGCGTGAAGACGCCCTTAGAAAAAAGGTTAGCAAGTTAGAGTATGCCCAAAGAATAAAAAACTCGGAAAAAGAACTAGCCAGACTTGAAAGTGAAATAAACAAAATAAAGACAAAACTCATAGAAGCAGATAAAAAATATGTGTCAGACATCAGATACTTTGAAATAAATGAGGCAGACCGAGAGCAAGCCAAACTGGCTCTACAAAGCCTCAGAAGAAGGTACCTCATGAAACGCCTAGACAAAGAAACCTACCTCAAACTAAAGGAAGCCCAAGAAAACAAACTCAGAAAAGCAGAATCGAACCTGGACAAAAGAATACAGGACCTACGCAGAGAAACCATCTAACACATCCACTACAAACAAAAAACATTATATCCATGCTGACTAGAGATAAAACAACTCTGTAGAAACAAAAATTTTTGGCAGCAATTCACATCGTAGCTAGTCATAGCTTTCCTCTTACGTATGCTGATATCGAGAAACAATTCGAATAAAAATGACTTTCAGAAAGCATAGGATTCCAATCTAACCATTTGTTAGTATCCCCTTTTTGGATTCTTTCACACTTCTCGCGACTTGGCTATCACGTTAATGCCTTTGTATAGAAAAATGATGCTATGCAAATACGACAGCGAGAATCTGTTCTGTCTGGGCAGTACTAATGACCTAAGCCAAAACATAATCTCCCACCTTGATGGAGTTGTTCTTTGCATAATTTATAGTTTAAAAAAGGGATTGGTAGCCCGGCGCAGATTCGAATTCCGCGGCTAAACCAATAGTGTGGTTGCACTGCGGTCAAAGGGTCCAAAGCCCTCTATGCTTGTCCGCTACACCACCGGGCTAAAGGCCTTCTTTTTTTGGGAAGAATTCGTATGTTATGTATACCTTTCGAGTTTTTAACTCTTATCTTTATTGATTTCTATTATTATGACAAAAGGATGTCAGGCTTAATCTTCTTCTATGGTAATTGCTGAATAGTCGCATTGGATTTCGCATGCCCTGCAAACTAGGCACTCGTCTTCAGATACTACCTTTGCTAAATTTTTTTCAAGTTTGTAAACTTCTGCGGGGCAGATTTTTACGCGGTAAGGCTGGTGCCTTATTCCTCTACGCACACCCCACAGCCGACGCACTTGTTTTTGTCAACCTTTATTTTCACCATTTTCTGGGGCTCCTCATAAACTGTTTCCTTAACAGTTGTAAGACTGTTACTGGTTTGTTCTTTGTTTTAATATACTTTGGCTAAAGTGTTTTGTACTTCCAAAATGGGTATTTGAGAATTATTTGCGCCTTTATTTTAGATTGAATGGTTTCCCCTCATTCAGAATCTTCTTTGGAATATTGTTTTTCCATTTTTCTAAAAAGGCCTTGTCTTCTTTGGCTTCGCGGAGATCGTCAGGTAGCATGTGGGGTATTGTTTCTATTATGGGATACCATCTGTTGCACTTTTCGCAGATCATTAGGCCCTCCTCTACTTCGGCTCGATATAATAGCCAGTTTATCAGGTATATGCTTGTGGTGAGTTCGGAGGTGAGACTTGCTGGGGGCTTTTCCCTTCTAGTTTCCAACGCTTTTTTTACAAGTTGCGCCGAGGAGGTGCCGCTCAGGTCTTCGATGGTAGTTAATATGTCTAATTTTTCTGCGAATGTTTTGAGGTAGTCTTTAAGCGGTAAAGGTTCCTTAGTCATCTCGTCCTCTATCTTAACAGTAGATCCTGATTCATCAATTGTGATTCTGCCCTTCAGGGCCTTTTTTAGAAAGAATAGGTCCTTTTTTTGTATATCCTCAAAAACTTTTTCGAAATCCTCTTGTTTAGTCTCCCAGCTGAAGATTTTAAGCTTAAGAGGGTAACTTTTGCACCCTTCAATGGGGCAAGCCAGAATATCTAACAACCATAGCTTCATTTTTGAACCTCTTTAGAAATTGTTGCTTCTCAGTTTTTAAAATTTCTACAACATTCCTTTTTCTAATTTAATTCGTCGTTTATCCGCTTTTCTGATTGGTGCTAACTTGCCCTAAGTAGCAGTGGGCATTGTATTAACGATAAGATAATACTTTAATATAAAAAACTTTTGTACAATCCTCTTTTCTTAACTATTTGTGCTATACTTAGATCTTTGTTCTTACTATACCACTTATTTGGCCTTCAACCCACAGATCGGGCCATATTTTTGACCCAGGTAAAACTATGGTTGAGTCTGCTATTTTGCAGTTGGGTCCCACTACTGCCAGTTTACCTATCTCTACCCTATTCCCCACTTCACAGTTTTCAGCTATAATGCATTCCTGGAGGCGGGAATTAGAGGCAACTTTTGAGTTCTGATACATTACAGCTTTGTCGATTTTGGTCTCCCTTCCTATACTTACTCCCGACTTCACTATTGAGCAGGGCTGAATTTGGACATCTGCTTCTATTGTGCAGTCATTTTCAATAATTGCTGGACCTTGAATCTTTGTGCCTTTCTTTATTACTGTATTTTCTCCGATGTGAACTGGACCAGTTATTTTTCCCTCTATTTCCGCCGTTTCACTTATGTACCTCTTTATCTGGCTAACGATCCATTCTGTGGCTTTCATGTATCCTTCAGGTTTACCCACATCTACCCAAAATCCCTCTGCTTTGTAACCGTAGATGCGTTTGCCTTTCTTTAACATCAGAGGAAAGAGGTCTTTGCCAAAGTCAAAAGGAGTATTTTCTGGAATGTAATCCAGAATTTCAGGCTCTAGGATGTAGAGCCCTGTGCTTGCAAGGTTGCTGAAGCATTCGTCCGGCTTTGGCTTTTCGATAAATCTTTTTATTTGATTTTTTCTGTTTAGTTCTGCTATACCAAATTGCCAGGGATTTTCTACCCCGACAAGTGAAATTGTAGCTATACCGTCCCTTTCCTTATGGAATTTTAAGGCACTTGCCAGACTTATCTCTGTGATATTATCTGACTGTATTACTCCAAAGGTTTCATCAAGATATTTTTCAGCGTTTTTAACTGATCCCGCGGTTCCCAGCGGTTCATCTTCCTTAGGATAATATATTTTTACCCCAAAATCCCGTCCATCCCCCAAATGTTTCTTAATCTTATCCTCCAAATAGTTGGTGGTAATAATAATTTCATCAAAACCCTGTTTACTAAGATAGTCAATTATCCACTCTACAACAGGTTTATTGCAAATAGGTAACATAGTTTTAGGCGTAGTATAGGTTAAGGGCCGCAGTCTGGTGCCATAGCCTCCAGCTAATACCACTGCCTTCATGCTACTACCTCTCCTTTTAACCCAACCCTAGCCTTATCGAAGTGATAAGATTAACTTTGGTCTTTTCCCAATTAACTTTTTTATAATTAAAAATAACTTCAATCGGTTCGAATTCTATTGTTTAGTTTTAAGATTTCCTCTAATATAAATCTAATGGAATATTTTGCGAAACATTTCTCATACTTATTCTGTGCCATTCAAACCCAATGGCTCATATTAGCACTCTTCCATACCTTTCTACAGTTTGTTTTTCCCTGATAGTTTTGGCGGAGTTATCGTCTTTAATACTCATTTGCTGGGAGATTCTATGTTTTTAAGGACGAGGAGAGCCAAAAAGCATTCTCCGAGGCCCATGTCGTGAATCAACAATTAAATGGTAAGTTAAAGTAATTGCCAACGAATAAGTCAAAAGCTCAATAACTATGTGGACTTTCTAAATCATTTATGTATTAAAATAAATTATTTTCTATATTTAAAAAATTGTATGGTTTAGAGATTTAAAAAAGATTGTATATGTATGCTGTGTTGCATAATTCCTTGATTTTTGTAGTTTAAGCTAGGTATCCGTGTTTCACA
>CAZECW010000176.1:0-2205 GCA_964510585.1 uncultured archaeon
CTATGTTGGCACCCTCATGGGGGCTGCGTCTTGTTTAGCCCCTTAAGCCCAAGCCAAACCCTTCAGCTACCAACAACTATTTATATACCATACTTTCAAATAAACTTTCTGGCGATTCATCCCCACGACTAAAGTCGGGGGGCTTTCTCGCCAAGGTTTTGTAAATAAAAATGGTTCCACGCTGGTACTTTATCTATGTTTAAGAAAATTTTGGTGGCTACAGACGGTTCCAAGTATGCAGAAAAGGCTGTAAATTACGCCATTGGACTTGCGGAGGCATTCAAGTCCGAACTTGTTGTTTTAAGTGTCGTGGAGCAGTCTCAGTTGGAACGTCTAGAACCCTATGCTAAAGATAGTATAGGGGAAATTAGGGAGAAGATGAAGATAAAGGCAAACCAATTCGTGGATGAGGCGGAGAAGAAGGCTAAGGTAAAAGGATTAAAAGTCACCAAATATGTTTTAGAGGGAGATCCAGCAGAATTAGTGGTAGATCAAGCTGAGAGAGACGGAGCAGACTTGATAGTTGTTGGCACAAGGGGAAGCACAGGGGTTCAAAGGGTAGCTGTGGGGAGCCACGCCATAAGAATTGTGCGCTGGAGTAAAAGACCAGTATTTATTGTTCGTTAAAATAAATCCCTATCCCTTTTATTCTACCTATACGGTTTAAAAAGGAGGTCTTTAATGACTGGCAAAATTGCGATAATTTACTCCGATGACTACAAAAAGTACTATTTTGGTCCTGACCACCCTCTACGTCCTCAAAGATTAGAGCTTGCTCTTAGGCTAATGGAAAGCATAGGCATTCTCAAGGATCCCAATGTAACGTTAGTTGAGCCACAATTGTGTGGTGAGGAAGAGTTGGAGCTTGCTCACAGCCCTGAGTACATCGAAATGGTAAAATACTTTAGCAAAACAGGAGAAGGTTATCTGGACTATGGCGATACCCCGGCTTTCTCTGGAATGTTCGAAGTGACCAGAAACATAGTTGGTGGTTCGCTGAAGGCCGCTGACCTAATAAACACGGGTAAAGTTCAACATGCATTTAATATCGGCGGGGGACTTCATCACGCCACAAGAAGTAGAGGTTCTGGTTTCTGTGTATTCAACGATATTGCCTGCACTATTCGTTATATTCAGAGAAAATATCACCTAAAAAGAATAATGATTGTAGACTTCGACTGTCACCATGCTGATGGAACCCAGGATGCCTTCTACTCTGAGCCAAGCGTCTTAACTGTGTCCCTCCATGAGGATGGAACCTATCTTTTCCCCGGATCTGGTTTCGTATTTGAGACAGGGGAGGGAGAGGGAAAAGGCTACTGCGTAAATATACCACTTCCTCCACATACATTTGATGAGGCTTATATCTATGCGTTCAACGAAATAGTACCTCCCTTGGTTAGAGCTTACCAACCAGAAATACTTTTGCAACAGTCAGGGGTAGACACTCACTATACTGACCCTCTGACATCAGAGGCTATTACAATTAACACCTATGTAAAAGTGTTTGGAACAATGCACAAACTAGCTCACGAAGTGTGTGACGGAAAATATCTAATGTTCGGTGGTGGCGGTTACCAAATGGATGTGGTGGCAAGGGCTTGGACTTCTATGCTTTGCGAAATACTCAACTTACCTATTCCCAAAGAAACCCCTGAAACTTGGAGAGAACTCTACGAAAATATTTCGAGAAAAATTGGATTAAACACTCATGCACCAATCAGCATGGGAGATCCAGAGGTAATGACAGATGAAAGAATGAAAAAGAAAATTTTTGAGGACGTAAAGCAAGTGGTAAGGGAAGTAAAAGAAAGGATTTTTCCAATACATGGAATAGAAATCTAAAAAGTTCTTCAACCTCTCACTTTAGAAGTCAAAATAATTCACTGTTTCCCCTTTATACCTTTTGATATGCAGGTAGTTGTGCTGCAGATCATATAAATTGGTGATTAATGGTAGGGAATAGGATTATTATGCTTTAAATTAATATTTTTGTAATGTTTTTTACGGGCTGTTCTTTTCTCCCGATTATCTGTGGGGTTTCTTTTCTAAGAATCCTTTTTTCAGTATTTGAAAATGAAATAGGTTATTAAAACTGGTTTTGGCTGGTGAGCAGCCACCAGAACCGTAGCCGCAACCCCGGACTCTACTTTTTACTCCAAGCAGGGGATTCCTTTAAGGGTTCTTCAGCCCTTCTATCCAGTA
>CAZECW010000177.1:0-29446 GCA_964510585.1 uncultured archaeon
ACATCTCCAATCTCAGCCAGAATCGCAGCCCCATGAACCTCACCCACACCCGGAATTGTGGCTATAAGCTTCAAATCCTCCTCGTTAACCAACCCCCATACTCTCTCATCCACCTTGCGGATCATCTGATCCAGATACCTAACCGCACCCACACACTGTTCTAAGATAAACATGTCCACCCCACTTAGGGTTCCCCTTACCACCTCGGTGATCTCGTCTCTCTTCCGCTTAAGCCACCTGTTTCCGCTCTGGTCGATTATGGCATCTATACTCTTTCCGCTCATAAGCCCCTCCAGGATCTCCAGACCCGCCTTTCCAAAAATGTCTGTGAGCTTGGAGCCCAGCCTTATGTTCACCCTTCCCAGAACCTTGTGACACCGATTCTTAAAAGAGGTCCTGGTTTGAGACAACTTAACCCGAAGCCGGGTCAGCTCCCTCAGCTCCCGAATTCTTCTCTCCGGAACATAGCTGGGCTTAATAAGCCCACTTCTCACAAGCTGGGCCAACCACTCTGAGTCACTCACGTCGGTCTTTCGACCCGCCGTCCTCTTAACTTCATGGGCGTTTGCCAGTACTACCTTGAACCCGGCGTCCTCCAGAGCTGAGTACAGTGGAATCCAGAAGATCCCAGAGGACTCCATAGCCACATGCTGGCATTTATTCTCCCTGAGCCAAGCTATGAGGACGTTGATATTCTCCAAATTGTTTTCGAAGCGTCTAGTCTCCTTTCGGGTGTCGCTGATGATGGTTGCTAAGTGCATGTCCTTATGAACATCCAAACCACAACCTTTATCTAACATAAACGACACCTCCAATATTGGAGGCGCTGGGAGACGCCCCTCCAGGGCCTTTGCGACAATTTGCTATGCGGGCTCCAACGCCCAATTTGTCTAGCCGTCAGGAGGGGCGAAGACCAGTTTTTAACACGGGGGTCAAGAGCCCCAAAATAAAAGTGGCCTTCCACCCAGCGCCCACAACACCATTAAGTGGCGAGGGAACAAGAAAAGGTTTTTCATATTTTGTCTAAAAAGCGAAGCTCATGTAGGTTTTTTTAGCTTAGAGAGCTTTTTCAAGTCTCTAGTTAAGGGAACTTCTCCTCTCTCTTGAATAATACAGCGATGTCGAAAGCCCAGCAAAATAACCTTATCACCTCAACTTAAGTATAGGCTAACTTAAGGTAAAAGCTCTTATCTCAGTTCGAAAAACGCCTTTTTAGTTAGCTGTTCACTAGAATTCCTAGCGGGCTGGTGAGGGGCTATTCTTTTATTTTCTGAGGAAAAAAATCGAGGGGAAATCACTTCTCTTTTAGAGTTTACCTTCAATCCATTTAACCATCTTTGAGATTCCTTTTTTGGGGCTTATTTTTGCTTCCCAACCTAGTTTTTCCTTCGCCTTTCTTATATCTGAGATATACACTTTTTGGTCGCCGGGTCTCCAGTCAGAATATTCTATTCTAGATCTTTTTCCAGTTAATTCTTCTAACAGCTCCAACAATTCTAGAGGGGATATTATATTTTCGGGTCCTCCTCCTATGTTAAATACTTCTTGCTTTAAATTACTTTCTAGGAATAGTTCATATGCTTTTATTAAGTCCTCAATATAAAGGATATCCCTTACTTGACTTCCATCCCCATAAATCGTTATGGTTTTTCCCAATAACGTTGCAACCGCAAACCAGGCAACCCAACCCTGTTCCTCTACACCAAACTGTCTAGGACCATAAATGCAACTCATTCTGAAAACCCCTGTTTTCAAACCATAGATGTGACCGTAATCTTGAACGTACACGTCACCTGCGAGTTTAGACGAGCCGTAGGGGGTATGCTCACATAGGTCGATTGGGAAATTTTCTGGAATTCCTTTCTCAAATTTTTCATCTGTAAACTCGTATCTTTTACCTCTTTTACGCACTGGAATATTATTTACGTTGCTTCCATATACTTTATTGGTTGAGCAATAAATTATTCTTGGATCGTTGGAGCTTTGCCTTGCCGCTTCCAAAACATTAAAGGTTCCTAGAACGTTTATCTCAAAATCCTGCCTCGGATTTTTCAGTGAAGTTGTTACAGCAACTTGAGCGGCTGTATGAATTATAGCATCCACATCGTTACAAACAGTTTTCAAAGCTTTAAAATCCCTTACGTCCCCTTTTATGAATTTCACATTATTCAAATTTTTGATAAATTCCAAAGTATAGCCTTGATTAATTTCTTTCCCTAAAATTTTCCCCCTTTCCAAATTATCGAATGCAACAACTTTACACCCCCTTTCTGCAAAATACTCACATACATGTGAACCTATGAAACCAGCACCACCCGTAACTAAAATATTTTTATCACGAAGATCCACTTTATAGCCCTCTTTAATTTTTTATCGTCCGTTCAGATAAGTTAGGTTTCCTTCAATAAAACTCTAAATCACGAGTGGGGTTTTGCGTAATCCTCTTTTTTGGGACTTCCAAATTGTTCTCATCTGCCCTTAATTGACTCACAAACATACCACTATTCTTCCCCACTGCTTTAACTCTATTCTGTTAGATGAGACTAGATAACTATATCTGTAATCTTAAACTTTTTGATAAAATAGTACTTCTGTGTAATAGCAAAATTAAGTAGACTTATTTCTTAATTGATTAAAAGGTGATTAAAGTGAAACAGCCCAAGACTACTGGTAGTAATAACAGCAACAAGTCCTTTTTGCTTTTTCGGAAGCGCCTTTGAGGAACTCGCCCCCCACAGATCTTGAAGGACTATCGGAGTGCGCCCAAAGGAACCCGGAGACCATATACTGCTGGCACCCCAACCCCCCTTCAGAACATCCTCAGAGCGTACCAGATTTCAAAGAGCTGGTTCTTCTGACTGGTCCAGAAATTCATCTAGGAAGGATCTCCCGCACTAGAGAGTAGAAGAGGCCGACTCCAACCCAGAAAGGGGGAGAAGCAAAATAAACAGGCAGGAACATGAGCTGATAACCAAACTCAAGAGGGCAACCCCCAGCTGGGTTCAAAGAAGAATAGAAGCCATAATCGGCTCCGAGAACTGCTTCCACCACGCAACAATCCACAGGCTACTACAGAAAGAGGGCGTTGTGAACTTCCACCTTATCCGGGAAGAAGAAAAACGCTCCCCTTAATGCACAAAACTTGCAGCAAGACCTTCAGTGAGAACCGGGGAAACCCCCTTCTTCGAATTACACACCCCAAAGGGCAAGGTTCTCAAAAAAGCCTAACTATGCTCGTGGAGAGAGGAAGCGACAGGGAAATGGAAAATTCATGAGGACCTCAAAGGACAAAGTCTCCCGATGGCTGAACAGAGCGGCGGAACACGCAAAAGCCGAGAACTTATTAAGAACCTAAACCTCACCCAGGTTCAGATAGATGAGCTCTGGAGCTTCGGCACAATTAACTAGGGGTTACCTGTTGTGTGCATGTTTGGAGAGTGTTTTAAGCCCCTTGATGGGAGCCTGCTCGCAGTTGTTCCGCCAGTGAAGCAAGCTGAAAAATACGTCCAAGAAGAAGGGCGTTTGAGACGAAAAATGTACAGCGCACAACAGGTGCCATCGGGTTAACAGTGCCGGAGCTTCATCCAAAAAAGAGAAAAACCTAACAGAAAAGGAGAAAAAGGGATATTTTGGGGACTCTTGGACTCGGACGGCTTTGGAGACAAAAACTAAGTTCCTCCCCGGAGGCCCAGAAGAAAAATGGACCACAAAAGAGACCGAAAAAATGGTGCGGGGATCAGGAAAATGAGCAACGGAAAGCCGCCGGTCTTCACAAGCGACAAAATAGACCAGCTTGAGGGAGCCCTACTCCGCTTCTATGGGCGGCGGGAGAGACCAGAATACTAGGAGGGCCGTCCATCCAAGTTCAGACTGACTCCTCCCGAGGATCTTATCTAAGCTCAGTTGATCAAGGAGAAGAATAGCAACCGGGTGAGGACCCATGAGTGGATTGCCTCTGAGGATGGAGAGCTGGGAAAGGTGAACACCTCTGCGTTGAGAGAAACAATCTGACCGTGGGACAGAGCATAAGCGCGGTTTGTGAGGGAACCCTCTCCTTCTCAAAAGAGAGGAAAGTAGCACTGGAATCACCCCAAACTTTACAAGGTCTAGTACAACTTGATTTAAGACTCATAGTAACCTTGAGGGTGAAGAGCAGCAGGCCGGGCAGGAATTGGGAGTATAGAACGCCAGCTATGGCTGCGGGTATAACCGACCGTGTCTGGACCGTGAAAGAATTTAATGACCTATAGAGTGCCAATGAGAATGAAACAATGACACTACCAGTAATTAGTATGAAATGCTGAGTTTATTCTCAGATGTTTAAGATTTATGTTATCGAAAGCTTATTTAGGCGAAGTTTATGTACTTTAGAGAGTGATATGTTTCGTATGGTGTTAATAAATTGTCTAAAGTCAGGGTTTTTTCAGGAACTTTGTATAATTATGTTACTTTGCTTCTCGTATTTGTTCTGACTGCTATTAATACTGTTATTATTGCGAATGCTGTTGGTGCTCAACTTTATGGAAGTTATAGTGTTGCGAAAATTTTGCTTGATTTACTTACGGCTCTTTGTTCTGTTGGTATGGGTGCTTCGTTGATACGTTTTGTTCCTGATTTTCTTGTAAGGCGTAGATTTGGCTCTGTTAATTCGGCTATTAGTACTGCAGGTATTGTGATTCTTTCGGTTTCTGGAGTTTTCACAATTGTGTTCTTTTTTGCATCATCATCCATAGCAGTTAATGTTTTTCACAATTACTGGTTGATGCCTATTCTGCAGCTTATGATTGCGATTTTTCCTTTGGTAGGTATTAGTGTTCTTTTTGATAGTCTTTTGAATGGTTTTCAGAGGTTTGATTTGGCTATGATTTGTAGGGTGATATTTATTTCCTGTTATTTTCTTTTTGTTGTTATTTTTCTTGGATTGGGTTTTAGCATTGAAGGTGTAATATACGCATTTGCTATTGGATATGCTTTATATGGTTTGGCTGGGCTTCTCTTTTTCTTGAGAGAGAGGAGGAGAGTGGTTAAACTAGATGGAAATTTTAAGATTTTTGATTTTGGTCTTTTTAAGGATATGTTTAATTTTGGTAAATGGGCGTATGGTATGTCTTTTATTGATGTGGGGTTCCAGCGTTTTAATGAGCTTCTGATAGGTATATTTTTAATAGAGGCTATCTTAGGAGTTTATAGGATTTCTCAAACATTCGCATCAATTTTGGGATATATTGGATTGGCCCTCGCAACCACTTTGAATCCCTATCTTTCTGAGTTAACAGCTATGGGTAGAGAAGAAAAAGTGGTAAGGATGATGAAAAGGTCAACAACTTATTCTCTGATTTTGTCTTTGCTATTTTCCGGTCCGTTAATAGTTTTTGCATATCAAATTTTTGAATTATTCTTCACACAAGAGTATCTTTTGGGTGCTGACTCTTTGAAGATTCTCATCATTGGTTTCGTCATTGCCAATGTTTCAAGGCCAATAGGATCATATTTCTTTGCTAAAAAAAGGCTGTGGGTGAACTTTTTGATTCTCTTTTTCTCACTACTTACAGGGATTATACTAAGTCTTCTATTAATC
The DNA here is from genome assembly GCA_964510585.1 of uncultured archaeon. Taxonomy (GTDB): domain Archaea; phylum Asgardarchaeota; class Jordiarchaeia; order Jordiarchaeales; family Jordiarchaeaceae; genus Jordiarchaeum. Next base: position 5,579 of record CAZECW010000177.1, read on the forward strand.
CCGGTTTTTAGTATGTACGGATTGAACCCATATGGTGGAATGACCGGAGCAGCGATTGGTTTCGTTTCAAGTTGGATAGTTAACGTCGTATTATTCGCTTTTTTCACTAGGAAGTACTTTAAGATTAATATTCTGGAAAAAAATTCTGCAATTTGGGCAATTATATTCATTTTAGGCGTCTCAGTTCTGGCTCTTCTCACCAAGATTAGTTTTGAATCATCTGTTTTAGGATTAGTCATATTTGAAGCTGTTTTAGCGCTAAAATACAAGCGCGAGTTGCTCAATTTAGCCAAAACTGCTGAAGCATATTTACTGCCCTCGCAAAAAAGTAGATAAAAGATACGGGGGATCTCTTATTTCGGTATAGATCTCTTTGTTATCTCACAATCTCTTAGATTATCATAGTAATAATGCATTTATTTCGATTAGAATAAACCTTATATGTTTATCGATTAGTTCAACCAGCTAGTTATCAATTTTCGAAAATTTGAATTATAAAACCTTCTCAAATATTTTAAGATCTAGTGAACGAACCCATATTAAAACCATAGATTTGCATAATCCTTAAAAGTAGAAAAGTTGGTATAAATAAAACAGCAAAAGCGGAAAACTATCCGAAAAATTTGCGTTAAGACTTTAAATGTTGAGCATCGATCTGGAGCCGGGTTAGTCTAGCGGCGAGGCGCCGGACAGTTTTTTGCCCGGAATGCAGATTCGGTATTTCTAGCTTGACTCAAGCTTGGGCCGAAACCAGGGTTCAAAATCTTTGGAGGTTTGTCTCCGGTGAGGAAAATCCCTGACCCGGCTCCAATTAAACTCTTAAAACATTTGATGGAAAATGAAAAATAAGTTTTCAGGAGATTAGAAACTACAGTTGATTTGAATGTGAAAGGGAAAGCGATAAGTAATTATGTTTAACTAATAGAAGTTATAATGTGATTACCTCTTGTAGTGGTTTGACTTGGTAAGTTGGAGAGTGGGCTGTTGAATTTTGGGAGTGACGATATTGTTAGAATTAGGGGTGCCCTTGACGCCTTAATCTCTATTTTGTGTGTGGTTAGGGCTTTTGCCCCGAATTATAATTTTGATTCTGCTGCGGAAGAAAATATAAGAGGGCTTCTTAAAAATGTACGGGACATCTTGGATTTGACTATGGATAAATTTGGTTTGGGAAAGCTGGGGGAGGCGAAGGAGACTGAGGTGAAGGCAATTGACTTTTCAGGTGTTCTTTTCATTACTGTTTCTTCCTCCACGAAGAGAAGGCTTCTAGATTTGGGTGTTGATCCTAGGTTTGTGGTGGTGACTGGTGGGCCTCTGGATGTGGGTGATGTTAAGATTTTGAATCCCAGCATTTCTGATGAGGCTCTTGAAACTGTGAGGAGGAAGGTGGAAGGGGTTTGGCGGGACATAGAGCGGAAGGCTTCTGAAGCGAAAAAGATTTTGATACTGGCGGAGGCGGGCAATAGGGGGGATTTGATGGTTTCTGAAAGGGCGGGAGAAATTGAGAGGAGGACTGGATTGAAAACTCTCGTTAAGACTTTTTCCAGCCTTAAGGATTTGTCGGGTGAATTTTTTGAAGATTTTTTGGGTGATGCTAATGTTTGATGAGAAAGTTTTAGAGAAGTATAAGAATTTGGTTCGCGGCGTCGATGAGAATATGATAAATCTTCACCCTATTCAGTCTGGGGGTAGGGCTGGTGATTACCCAGGGGTTGTTCAGGCTGTTTTGAGGTTTGTTGATGGCTATAGTGTATGTGATTTTTGTATGAAGGGTAGATTGGACCTCATTGAGTCCCCTCCACTCTGCGATTTCCATAGGGATATTGCTGCCTTTTTAGACATGGATGTTGCAAGGCTTTTTCCGGGTTGCCGCCAAGCTCAGTATGCTGCGTTCCATGCTTTAGTTAAACCTGAGGATACTATTATTATTGATTCTTTGGCGCATTATAGTACGTATCTGAGTGCTGAGCGGGTGGGGGCTAGAATTGTTGAGGTACCGCACTCGGGGTATCCTGACTTTGACCTACTTCTTGATTCTTATGCTGATAAGATTGAGGAGGTGAAACGGGACTCTGGTAAATGGCCAGCTTTGGCCTTTTTAACCCATGTTGATTATAACTATGGCAATGTTTTTGATGCAAAGAGTGTGGGCAAAATTTTGCATGATTATGGCATCCCTTTTGTGTTAAATGGTGCGTACACTGTTGGGCGGATGCCAATATCTGGAAAAGATTTGGGTGCTGATATTTTGACTGCTTCACTACACAAATCTTTTGCATCTCCAGCACCCTCAGGGCTCCTGTTAGCTAACGTGGATTATGCAGACGTTATCTTCAAAAATTCTTCAATTAGGGGTCCTTGGAGTGGTAGAAGCTTTGAGAATAAAGAGGTTGAGACTCTAGGCTGCACTCTTCCTGGCTGTGTAGCCATTGGGGTTATGGCTGCTTTTCCATACGTTGCTGAACGTGTTAAACATTGGGATGAAGAAGTTAAAAAAGCAAGATACTTCATAGAACAATTAGAAAGGATTGCTGGCATTAAACAGCTGGGGCAACGCCCACACAACCATGACTTGGTACATTTTGAAAGCGAATCATTTTTTGAGATAGCCCAGAAACACCCTCGGAAAGGATTCTTTCTTTATGAAGAATTAAGGGAAAGAGGAGTCACCGGAATTCAACCCGGCTTATCAAAATTCTTCAAAGTTTCAACATATGGGAAAACATGGAACCAGATTAAACTAGCAGCTGAGGCATTCCTAGATATCGCCCAAAAATACAACATCCCAATACATTAAAAATAGGGAATAATGAGCAGTATAATCCTTGTTTCGCAGGTGCAGAACCATTTTAATGATTGTGTTCCCACTAATTGATACAAATTTGTAAAGGTTTTTTCTCCACTTGCCTATTCCCTAAAAAATCGTGGACAAAATAGGGCAGCAATGTAATCCTACATCTGAAGGATGCTTATAACCAAAAAGTATTGTAGAGTAGTTCTTCTTTAGGTTTAAATCTTGTACTTTTCTCGGTATAGTGATAGGAGGTTTTGGATTTCGTTATTTTGTTGGACGCTGTCTTTTAGAATGTCTAATACCTTATTTATGTTTACTCCGCCTATTTTTTGTTTGATTTTTAGGTTTGATTTGAGATCTAGGGGTGATAATTTTCCTTGTAAGAAATCCAAATAAGATTTAAGGGGGGCTACATATTCTGCTTGGTAGTCGGGTATTTTGTCGGGGGTTACGGAAATTTTTCCGTTTCCCAGAACTAGTGTGAATGCCATTTCTCCCTCTGGTTCTGGAACTGCCGTGATTCTCTCGTAAATCTTGATTTTGGGTATGACTTGCAGAAACTCTTGACTCTTTTCTTCGCAGGGTATGGCTTTCTCAAATATGTGTTTGAATATGTTAAGTAGATCCATGACTGTTCCCCTTTTTGATTTCTTGTTTAGAAGAAATTGTGCAATTTGGTATTTAAAGTTGTTCTTTAGGAATTATTAACTATATTAAAAACATGTTTTTTACTATTAATAATATTTTTAATAAAAATTGGGTTATATTTTTAATTTGTTTTTTCAATTACCTTTCTTGCTATTTCTAAGAATTCACTCTTGAAGATACCCCTCTGAAGCGTCCTCATTTTCTCCTTTACATCCATGAAACGGGCTCGGATAATCTCCTTACTCTGCTCCTCCTGTTTCTTCTTTAACTCGTAGACTATCTCTCTTATCTGCTCATCGGTGGCTTCTATACCCTCACCCTGAAGCAAGTACTTTACAACGTGTCTACCTGATTTTTTGCCCAAGAATAGCTCAGTCTGGCGTCCTATAAGTTCCGGAGGAAATGGTTCATAGGTGCTTTTATTCCTCAGAAGAGCATAAACGTGAATTCCACTCTCATGCCTGAAGCTGTTATCTCCAACAAGAGGCTTATGTACTGAAAGGGGAATTCCAAAAGTTCTCTCAAAGGTTTGTGAAACCTCATAGATTCGGTCCAACTTTATGCCAGTATCGACCTTATACAATAATTCTAGCGATACAACAACTTCCTCAAAGGAGGCATTCCCACCCCGCTCCCCATATCCATTTACGCAGGTGTGAGGGTAAATGACGCCTTCTTCCACTCCTGCAAGAGTGTTCGCTGTTGCCAATCCGAAATCATTATGACAGTGAACAGAGAGGGGAATGCTCCTATTAAATCTGGAGTTTAGTTCATCTCTTACTCTACCAACAAGATATTTCATAGATGTGGGGCGCATTACACCTAAAGTGTCGGCTAACGCAATTTTGTCGGCTCCCGCATCTATGGCAGCCAAACAAAATTTCATTAGTTCATCAAAATAGGCTCGCGTAGCGTCCTCAGCTACAAAGTCCACAATCACACCATGATCTCTGGCATAATTTATGGCGTCAACCAACATATCAGTGGCTTCTTCCACGGTTTTTCTTAACGAATACTTAAGTAGAATTCTACTAGTGGACATGAAAATGGGGATTTCTTCAACATCGCAGTCCAGACATGCATCTATGTCGGCTCTTCTTGGTCTAGCGGTGGCAGCAACCTTTGTGTTAACAAGATTTTCACGTGAAAGAGCTTTAACAACCATTTTCTCAGATTCAGAAACCGCAGGATAACTTGGAACAATAACCTTAACTCCAATCTCATCTAATACCTTTGACAGATAGACCTTCTCGTCCACTGTCAGAAAAGTACCTGGCGTTTGCTCACCGTCCCGCAAAGTTTCGTCCCAGATGAAAACTTTTTTAGGCAAGTGTTTAGGCAGAGTTTCCGGCATCCTGTTATAATCCATTATCTGGTCTTCCACTGATTCCAAAACCATCTTTTAAAAACCACCAAGAATTTTTGGTACAGTGAAACAGAGTAACAAAAGTTTAAAAAGGTTATATTAACTATGCGCAGGGCTGCAGCGTTTCTTGAATGCAGGACTTCTAAAAGCTCGCTCTAAATGTATTTCAATGTTTAGTTGATAGTTTTCTTTAGGTCTTCCCATAGTTTTGGTAGGATTTCTGCTGCCTTTCCCTGAATGGAAAGAGTCACATATGGTGTTAAGACGGTGGGTTCCCTGTTCACTTCTATCACTATTGCGCCTCCTTCTCTAGCTAATAGTGGGAGGTCTCGCGCCGGTGAAACTACCCCCGATGTCCCTATGACTAGGAAAAGCTCTGCTCTCTGGCTTAGATCTAGGGCGGCTTCTAATATTTTTTGTTCTAGGGGTTCCCCAAATTGGACTACATGTGGGCGGAGGGCTTCTCCACAACTATGGATTGGAGGTATAGTTTCGAGGGGTGTTTTTGGCAGGTCAACTATTTCGCCATCCCTGGGGCACCTTCCCTTCCACATGTTGCCATGAAGTTCTAGTACTTTTCTGCTTCCTGCACGGTGGTGCAGACCATCAACGTTTTGAGTTATAAGATAGAAATTGTCGAAGAAATCCTCCATTTCTGCAAGTGTGAGGTGAGCCGCGTTTGGTTCACAGCGGCTAACGAGTCCTCTCCTCCATTCATAAAACTCCCAAGTTTCCCTCGTATTCCATGGGGGACCGGACTTTCGGGCAAGATTCCTAGCTGTCTCATTTTCCCACATTGAACCTCTGCCTCTGAAAATAGGCACTCCGCTCTCAGCGGATACTCCTGCCCCGGTAAGGGCTACAATCGAAGATTTTCTATTCAAATTTAGTTTGCCAATAAGGTTCATCTATTCTCCATCCCCAGGGAAATATAAGAATTAAAAGTAACTCATCATTTTAATTTCAATTATAAACTGGGAGGAAATGTACATAAACCGATTCGTACCGTTAAGCCTATGAACGTCTAAACATTTATAAGTTTTAAAAAGTTTTTTCCATAAGTATTTGAGTGTTTGTTATATGTGACTTGAATTCTCAGAGTTGTAAACTTATTTGGAGTTGATTGTTTATGAGGGCTGCATTGTTTCAAGGGCCTAAGGCTAAACCTATGTTTACTGTTGGAGAGGTGGAAAATCCTAAGCCTAAGGCCAACGAAGTGGTGGTTGAAGTTGAGGCCTCAGCTTTGTGTGGGACAGATCTTCATATTCTGGATGGGACGCTTCTTGGCAAGGCGTATAAGCAACCGCCATTAATTGTGGGTCATGAGTGGGCGGGTACAGTTGTTGAGGTTGGCAGTTTAGCTGAAAAATTTGAAGTGGGTGACAGGGTTTTCAGCTCGCCAAACTTTTCCTGTGGTGTTTGCACCTTCTGTCTGAGGGGACGACCCAATCTATGTGATAAGAGGGGGGTTTTCGGGTTGAATGCCCCAGGAAGCAATGCGGAGTACATTGCAGCACCGCAAGAATCCCTTTATCATCTTCCAGAGGGAATAAGCTTCAGAGTGGGTTCCCTGATGGGTGACACTCTTGGAACCGCTTATCACGCGGTTAGACGGGCGCAAATACAGCCGGGGGATGTGGTAGCACTTTGGGGTTTGGGACCTGTAGGTATGACAATAGCCCAAATGGCTAAGATTGCGGGAGCTGCAAAATTGATAGTTGTAGATGTGGTTCCTTCGAGACTTGAAGAGATTAGTAAGTTGGGCGTTGCCGATCACATAATTAATGGTAAAGAAAAGGATGCGGTAAAGGAAATAAAAGATTTGACTGGTGGAGTGGGTGCGGACATCACAGTTGAGGTGACTGGTGTAGATTTGGCTCTAGGTCAAGCCTTTGAAGCTCTGCGTAAGGGAGGAAAACTTTTACTTGTAGGGACACACTCTAAGAAATATGAGCTTTGGTCTCTTGCGGTAATGTATAGGGAAATTTCCATTATTGGAACATTTGCCCACATTCCTACAGAGGCTGAGTATTTCGTAAATCTTGTGGAGTCAGGAAGAATCAAGTTGGAGCCACTAATCACCCACGAATTCGGATTAGATGAGGTAAACACCGCCTTTGAGCTTTTCATGGCAAGAAAAACTAATAAAGTAATTCTCTATCCCAAAAAGTAAGCCGACAGGAATTCACATATTTTGAATTGGGCTACCGCGCGTCACAACTTCAATTCCTTAGTTTCAATGTTCATGTGGCAAGGTGTTTTAAAGAAGCTCAATCTTTTGAACGTCGGTTTAAAATAGTTAATCCTAGGAAACCAGATGATGTGCCTAAAGCTAATAGGACTAGGATACCTGCCCAGTCAAACGTGTATCCTATTCTTATAGCCTCATTCTGCAAGAATAGACTGAAAATTGAAACGCTCAGCCCTATTAGTGGGCAGTCTGGTAGCCATTTTTTTTCGCCACACCATGAGAAATATATTAACGCCGCAACAGTCCCAGAGACGATAGTAGTAGCTACTGCGTAAACCAAATCGAAATTATGATAATAGCCATAGAGTATGACCTGTGAATAATCAATCCCCGCAATTCTTGAAATTATGTAAGGCCTCAAGCCTGAAAGCACAGCTAACAAAAAAAGGCTAAAGCCAGCAGACGCAAAAATGAAGGTTAAACCTCTTTTAGGCGAATAATCCTCCTCGAATTCGAAAGTTTCTTCCTTTGAAGTATCGTCTTCAGAATCGGAACTCTTCTTATTTGCAATCCCACGATTTTTTTCCTTCACAATCATCCATCCAGTAGATCATGAGCTAGCTGAGATTCAGTGTTTAAATAATTTTAAAAAGTTTATCTAAACATACAAGCTCCCGACTTCCAGTTTTTAACTAATATAAAAGTTTTTTTGAAGGTTATATCTATAGTCTGCCTTTTTATGCCTCCATCTGTGAGTAGGGTCTTCTTTGCAACCACAATTGACTAGAAACCCTCACCAAAAACTAGCGAAAACACGCGATTAGAAACAGGAGCCACAAGGTTCAACCAATTAAGGGATAGAAGAAACAAAGATACCAACCACAGCAAGCACATCTCCAAAACTGAAAAATCGGCTTCGCCTCTCCTTTGAACTTAAATTAAGTATTAAAAATTATTTTTTAGGGGGATTAAAATATAACAGACACCATATAACCACTCGAAGGGCTTACATCTTGCGAGTCGGGTGATAACACGTGTATTGGTAGTTTTAGGACTGTTCAATCAACTAGTGTTTAGTCGCTTTCCCCAAAATTTAGTTGAAGGTGTAGTTAAGAGTTTTTGTCGTCTCTAGCAAGTCGGGTGAACAGTAGGCTTCACTGTTGTTTCTTGTTGATGGCGAGGAGTGGCTTAAGTTTCTCCTTCTTCCGCGTAGTATTCTAGTGCTTGTCTCTTTAGTTCCTCTCGTTCGTCTTCGTCTATTTCGTATTTTTTTGCTTCTCCACCTTCGACCACTATTGTCTTGTCTTTTGGTGTGTGGGGTATTTTGACCACTAGGCGATATTTTTTAGTGTCTGCTGCGTCTGTTTTGTAGCCACATTTTCTGCATATGAGCGTGCTTTTTCCTTCTTCCTTTTTGGGCATTAGTAATGTTCCATCATTGGGACAAAATGACACTTTTTCCACCTTTCTTGCGTTGTTGCTACTTTTTTACGTTCATTTTAAATGTCCGTTTAATTACCACACTTACTTATTTATACGTTTTTCTAATGCACTAAAATGTGTAAAACTATTTTTCAAGCCTAAAATTTTTACATATTTATATAAAAAAGGCATAAAGGAGTAACATTATATATAAAAATAAGGATATATAATTAACTATTTTTGAAATATTAATTAACGCAGTAAACCTTAGTTTTGAAAAAAGGCAATATTAAGCTCTCTTTTTGGACATCACTAACCAGAATTTCAGCAAGGGGATACCCTCCTTTTAACCATTCTTTAACCTATTCTTAGTTTTTCAGAATTAACAAATGGGTAACCATTTTTCCTTAAATTCACTCTGTTCATCTGAATAGTTTTTAGCAAAATTAATATACCAATCTCATTCCTTCTAAAAATGTCAATCATTCTTATATGTAAAAATCCCCTCCAAGGTTTTCGTATATGGGTATAAGTGTTATTATGATTGAATGAATTTTAGTGAGTTGTGTTAATGTATCTGGAAGTATTGGTGATGATTAAGGGAATTGTTTTTGATTTAGATGGAGTTCTAGTAGGTTTGAACTTGGATATGAATGTTTTACAGGAAAGGCTAAAGGAAGTGTTTGAGGCGAGAGTTGAGGCTCAAAAAATTTTTGGTACCTGTGAAAAATTGGTTGTGGAGGATTATGAACGTTACAAAAGGGCTATGGATGCTCTGGACAAGGTGGAATTGGAGGCTATAGATAAGACTATGGTGATTTTCCCAGAATCGAGGAAGGTTCTTGAGAGTTTAAGGGGGAAATATGACCTTGTGCTTGTTACTCTACAGGGAAGGGTTCCAGCTTATAAGGTGTTGGATATACTGGGTGTAAGGGATTTCTTTAAGGCTATTTATACAAGGGAGGATTCCTTTTCTCGTCAGGAGCAGATAAAGCTCGCTGTAGACTTTCTAGATTTTCGGTGTGATGAGGTTTTAGTCATTGGGGACAGGAGGAATGATGTTTATTGCGCTGAAAAGGTGGGATGCAATGCTTTGATAATCAAGAGGCCCTACAAGGAGATAAAGGGAATGAGGGTTATAAGTTCACTTGAAGAGATTCCCAGACAAATCGAAAACATCAATAGAGAGAAGGTAGTAAAGTAGGATTTCTGAAGCCTTGTAGAGTTCGGCAAAGAGATAGGTTTTTACTGCTTTTTTGTGGTTTTTTCTTTATGGCGGAGTTCTAGTTCTGTAAATATTTTATCTATGTTAATATTTTTGTATGCGAGTAGAATCATTATGTGGAAGAGTAGGTCTGTAGCTTCATGTATCTCTTCTTTTTCGTTATCGTTTTTTGCGGCTTCTATGAGTTCGCTGGATTCTTCGCTTATTTTGTTAAGTATTTTTGCTTCGCCCTCCTGTACTATTTTTGCAACGTAGGAGTTGGCTGCGGGTTTTTCTATTCGTTGTTTTATTATGTTGAAAACCTTTTCCAGTATCTTTGACTTTCCATATACTTCTTCGGGTTCAAAGATTTTTTCTTCCGAAATCTTTTCGCTTCCAATTTTATTGTGAAAGCATGAAAAGTAGCCTTCGTGGCAGCATGCCTTAATCTGTTCAACTTTGAAGAGAAGGGCGTCACCATCACAATCATAATAGGCTTCCTTGACTATTTGGTAGTGTTTTGATTCTTCTCCTTTCATCCATATTCTATTTTTTGTTCGGCTGAAATAGTGCATGTATCCTGTGGATAGAGTTTTCATCAGGGCTTCCTTGTTCATAAAGCCCATCATAAGTACAGTGTTGGTTTTTATATCTTGGGCTATTGCGGGAACTATGCCATTCATCTTACTAAAATCAAGTTTGGATAATAGGGTGTCTGTGTTCTCTAAATTGAATAGAACCAACTTTTTCTCCTCACAATCTTACCAGTACATTTCTTTTTGCAAGGTATTTTTTCACTTCTTCTATGGAGTAGATTCCATAGTGAAAAATGGAGGCGGCCAGAGCCGCATCAGCTTTCCCCTCGGTTAGAACATCGTAAATGTGTTCTAGAGTGCCAGCTCCTCCAGACGCTATTACTGGTATATTTACCCTTTCACATACTGTTCTTGTAAGAATCACATCGTATCCCTTTTTTGTACCGTCGCAGTCCATACTTGTAAGAAGAATCTCTCCAGCACCTTTCTTCTCCACTTGCATCGCCCACTTGACAGCGTCTATCCCAGTCGGTCTTCGGCCCCCATAAGTGTACACCTCCCACCAACACCTCCCCTCTGGTGTTTCCACCACAATTTTATCAGGTGCCTCCTCATAAACTCTTTTCGCATCTATGGCACAGACAATACACTGACTGCCAAACTTCTGGGCGGCCATACGTATTAGTTCTGGTTTCTCCACCGCCGAGGTATTTATAGCTACTTTGTCTGCCCCGGCACAGAGTATTCGACGGATATCTTCTATGCTTCTTATTCCGCCGCCTACTGTAAAGGGTATAAAAACTCTGTCCGCCGTCCTCTTAACCACATCTATCAAAATTTCACGTTTATCGCTTGACGCCGTCACATCCAAGAATACAAGTTCGTCGGCCCCCTGCCTACTGTACAATTCACCCAACTCAGGAGGATCTCCTGCATCCCTCAAATTTTTGAATTTTACACCCTTAACTACTCTGCCTCCAGTCATATCTAAGCAGGGAATTATTCTTTTTGCAAGCATTTTTTTAGGCCCCCATACTAATTGCTTCCTTCAAGTCTATGCTTCCTTCAAATAAAGCTTTACCTATAACCACTCCACTAACGCCAATCTTTTTAAGATTCAGAATATCATCAAGGCTTCGAACACCACCCGAAGCTACCACCTTAATCTTCACGGATTTAACCAGCTTCTGCATAGTTTTTAAATCAACTCCCTCAAAAGTTCCATCTCGCATAATAGAAGTGGATAGTATCCAACCCGCTCCTAATGTCTCCATTTTTACTGCAGTTTGGAACAGGTTGTCCCGTGTAACCTTTTTCCAGCCCTCAACAGCAATTTTTTCTCCTTTGTAGTCCAAAGAAACCATTACATGCTTTGAACCTATTCTTTCAGCAAGTTCACTAACAATTTTGGGATTTTTAATGGCTTCGGAACCTAAAATTATTCTTTCCGCGCCCTGCGAATAAAGGTTTAGTGCCTTTTCTATGTTTCTTATTCCTCCGCCTACCTGCACCTTTGCGGAGAGGGTTTTAATTAGGCGGATTATAATATTAAGGTTGTCCCCACGGCCTAGGGCCGCGTCCAGGTCTACTATATGGATTGCTTCTGCCCCCTCTCTCTCCCATCTTAGAGCTGCATCTATGGGATTTTCATAGTACACCTTTGCGGTTTCTGGGGCGCCCTTAGTTAGTCGAACGCATCTTCCCCCCAGAATGTCCACTGAAGGTATGACTAACATTTTTACTCCTCACACAGTTTAACAAAGTTTTTAAGCAGTATGATTCCCACTTCTCCCGATTTTTCTGGGTGAAACTGTGTTGCGTAAACATTTCCGTACTGGATTATTGAGGGGAACTTAACTCCATAATCAGTCCAAGCCACAGTCACCTTTGAATCTTCTGGTATGGCATAGTAGGAGTGAACAAAATAGACATATGAATTATTAGGTATACCTTCTATGAGAGGTGAGTCTTTTTTCTCCAGGAGTAGTGTGTTCCAGCCTATATGTGGAATTTTGACGCTGGGTGGAAGTTTGACTACTCTTCCCTTAACTATGTCCAGCCCCTTGTATGATCCGTCTTCGGTGCTCTCGCTGAATAATAATTGCATTCCAAGACATATTCCCAGTAGGGGTTTGTCCTCCTTAACGTATTTAAGAATAAAATTGGTAAGAGGTTTCAAGTTTTTTATTGCGTCTCGAAATGCTCCCACTCCGGGAAGGGCTAAGGCGTCGGAGTTGGCTAACTCCTTTTCCCTACTAGATATGATGCAGTCAGCTCCTACCATATGCAAAGCGTTTTCCAAACTCCTCAAGTTTCCCATTCCATAGTCAATGATGCCGATTAGCATTAGAGGGTCCCCTTTGCACTTGGTACTTCTTCTCTTCTGGGGTCTATACTAACGGCTTGTCTTAGGGATAGGGCCAAAGCTTTGAACACTGCCTCCACCTTGTGGTGATTATTGTTCCCGTATAATACTTTTACGTGTAGATTCATATTAGCGGATTGTGCGAGTGAAAATAGAAAGTGTTCAATATCCTCGGCTTCTACATCTTCGATGGTAACTTCTTTTAGATTTAGGTCTAGGTTCACGTAGCTTCTTCCACCAAGATCTATTGCGACTAGCACCAGAGAGTCGTCCATTGGGGTAATTGCCCATCCGAATCGGAAGATTGCCTTCTTTTTCCCCAGAGCCCTATTTAGAGCTTCTCCCATAGTTAGGGCGACGTCCTCGATTATGTGGTGGCTTAGGTCTCCTTGTGCCGTTATGCTAAAGTCTATGAGGGAGTGTTTTGAAAGTGTTTGTAGTTGATGGTCGAGGAATTTTATGCCTGTTTGTATGTTTCCTTTTCCGGTTCCATCAAGATTTACTTCAACTTCCACTCTGGTTTCCAGAGTCTCTCTTTTCACCTTAGCGGTTCTCATTTTTCATCATCTCCAAGTTAGTAAAGAGAGGTGATAAATCATTTGGGGAGGGTAATATAATGTCGGCATCCAGTGAAATGAATTTTTTAAATAGTGATTCCCTATTGGCTGCTGCGCACAAGACTCCTATGCTTAAAACGGAGTATGTGCCTTGTTCCTGTGCTTTTTTTGCTGCTATTATGTCGGAAACAGTGTCTCCAACATAGCCAAATATCCTTTTTGGAGGTTTTATCCTGTCTGCCACCGTTAATAGTGAGTATGGGTTGGGTTTTTCTAAACTTACTTCTATGCCTTTGCTTCGAAGATTTTTTTCAGCCAAAGTTATGTCCTCAAGGAAAACAGAGGAATCCAGATCAAAATAGTTTTCATAATTTTTAAGTCTTTGAAGTATGGGGAGTGTTTGGCTGCGCTGGCGGCTGGATGCAATGCCGAATCTAGAGAAGCCCAGTTTCGAAATCAAGGTTTTAAGAACCTGCTCTTCTAGTATGAGTTTTTCGTTCTCTATAAGGCCGGTTCCCTTATAGAATATGGGGTTGGTTCCATAGACATTCTTGAATACTTCGCTTCCCGAATATATTTCCTCAAAGTATCTCTTAATTATATTGAGGTCGTAGATTGTTCCTTGATAAAGGCACAAATTCTCTAAAATTTTTGACGCTTGATCAAAAGTTATCCCTAGGCTTTCAGCTAGCTTATTTTTTGCGTTTTCTTCAGCTGAGGGTAAACCACTCTCATCCAGCGAATCCACATAGTTCTTAAGACTCCAGTCGCCAAAGCGGCTGGAAGCTAGCCTCATGGAGTCGAAGCCAGCCGATTTACAAAGGTTTCCAAACTCTTCCAGTTTGCGCAACTTGGACTCTAGGTTCCTGTTCCCCTCCACTAATGCTAAGAGTTTCTTCTTGTGGTTTTTAATGTTTATTAGAAGGAGAGTTATGAAGTATAGGATGACACCATAGGTTAGATGCCAATCATTGTTAAAGCCTCCCGAGTTTTTAAAGAGGCTGATTTCCTCAGAGGTGATAAAATCACCCGTAATAGGGCCCAGCTTCAGGATTTCTGTGAAGTACCATTTTGTAGTTTTGATTATCGCCGTTATGAAGGAGTCTGAGACATCTATAAGAACCCCGTCACAGTCAAATATCAGACATCTTAACTGTTCCAAGAAATCGGCTGAGGATTTTTTCACGTATCCTTTGTCGCCAGTGGGCAATTGGAGTTCGAAATAGTTTTTCATGGCTCCTCACTGAATGCTTCTTTAATAGAGTCTAGTAGCCTTTGATTTATTTTTCTTGGCCCTAATGTTATTCTCAGACAATTGCTAAGTAGTGGAAGATCGCTCCGATCCCTAACCAGAATTCCTTTACTTAAAAGTTTGTTCTGTAAGGATTTGGCAGTATATTGCGGTTTGACAACCCTCAAAAGCAAGAAATTAGCCTGCGAAGGATAGGCTTTCAAGTTTTCATTCTTATTTAACTGGTTGTAGAGAAATTCACGTTCCTCCTTTACTTCCAATATTTTTTTGTATAGATAGTCCCAAGAGTCAATTAGCACGGTCACCATTTTCTGGGCCAGTTTATTAACATTGTAGGGAACCACGGTTTTTCTCATGATGTCTGCTAGTTCAGAATTGGTGGCGGCGAATCCTATTCTTAGCCCAGCTATTCCAAACGATTTAGAAAAGGATCTCAGAACTATCAGGTTCTCGTAGTCATTAATCCATTTAAGCAGTGTGTAATCTGCGAAGTCAGCGTAGGCCTCGTCGACTGCCACAATACAGCCACTCTCCTCTATGATACGTTTAATGTCTTCTTTGGGGTATTGGTTTCCTGTGGGATTGTTTGGGGAACAGAGAAATATGATTCTTGTCTTGGGTGTTACGGATTTAAGCACAGCCTCCACGTTGGGTGAGAAGTCCTCGTTTAGAAGGACTGTCTTGGGTTTTCCATTCAGCAGTAATGTGAAGAAGCGATATATGCCGAAGGTGGGTTCTAGTATAATGGTTTCGTTTCCCGGCTCGATGAAGACTTTGGTTAGAATGTCTAAAACTTCGTCTGAACCGTTACCCAAAACGATTTCAGAGCTTTCTAATGCGAAATGTTCTGCTATCGCCTCTCTGGTTTCAACTGTTTCTGGGTCGGGATATGATCGAAAGTCCAGTGTGGAGATCGCCTCTCTAGTTTTTTCCAGTATCCACTCCTTTTCTATGAACAGGTTTTCGTTGGCGTGGAGTGGTAGTATGTCTTCTTTGGAAACACCGAGTTGCTTTGCCAACTCTTCGGGAGAGATCTCTCCCTGATATGGTTTAAAGCCCAATACTATTTGGCGTATGAGCCTTTCATTTTTCAATCTTAAACCTCGCTTTAATCGATTCTGCGTGAGCGTATAAGCCCTCAAATTCAGCCAGAGTAACCACAGTTTCGGCCAATCCCTTAAGGCCGGCATGAGAGCATTCAATAACACTGATGGTCTTCACAAAGTTATATGAGGACAGCCCCGAGTAAGCCTTAGCATATCCCCCCGTGGGTAGAACATGGTTTGAGCCCGCGGAGTAATCACCCACTGCTACTGGAGAGTAAGGCCCCAGAAATATTGCTCCTGCATTTTTAACTTTTTTTAAAAGAGATTTGGGAGATTTAGCATGAATTTCCAAGTGTTCAGGAGCATAATCATTTGAAAATTCCACAGCTTCATCCAAATCCCGTGTAACAAGTATCCAAAGGTTTTCCAAGGATTCCCAAAGTATTTCCTTACGTGGGAGAAGCTCCAAGAATTTATTTATGGAACTCTCAACCTTGTGAGCTAATACCTCTGAAGTGGTGAGAAGTACCACTTTGGCTTGGGGGTCGTGTTCTGCCTGTGAGAGTATATCCACCGCTATAAAGTTAGGGTCTCCAGTGTCATCAGATATTATGAGTAGTTCACTGGGTCCCGCGGGGAGGTCCACCCTAACGTTTCTGCTGACCAAAAATTTTGCTGCCGTTACGTAAATGTTGCCAGGTCCAAATATTGCCTCAACTTTTGGAATCACCTCAGTTCCATAAGCCATTGCGGCTATTGCTTGGGCTCCTCCAACTTTGTAGATCTCTGTAACACCCGCCTCACCACATGCCACAAGAATTGCGGAGTTAATGGTTCCATCCTCCTGCGGTGGGGTGCAAACAATTACTTGTTCCACATCCACCAACTTGGCGGGAACTACGGTCATTAAAACTGTCGATGGATAGGCCGCCCTACCTCCAGGTACATAAATCCCCACCCTTTCTAAAGGTCTAATTATTTGAGAAACATTGACTCCAGATTGAGTCCTGCAGGAAAATTCATTTATCTGTTTTTCATGAAACTTTCGAATATTAACCACAGATCTGTTAATGGCTTTAAGCAGTTTTTCAGGCACATTTTTATAGGCGGAGTTAATTTCTTCCTCCGAAACTCTGAGCTTATCTTTAGAGATAAAAACCTTGTCAAATTTCAATGTATAATCAATTATGGCTTCGTCCCTTCTTCGCCTCACATCATCCACAATGCTTTGCACTACTGGAAGTACTTCCTCCAACTCCAAATTATAACGAGATACTAAAGCTTGCCTTTCCCCGTCAGTCAGTGAACTCAAATATCTAATTTTTACCATTCCACACACTCCAAAATTCAATCTTTCCAAATCAAAAACCCGGGATTCCAAGCAGGTAACTCAGACCAAGTCGCATTCAACCAAATATTTGTTCAATTTTTGGCGAATTATTTCTCTTCTTGTAGGTAACTAATTATATTTTCAATTTTTACTTTTTCTTGGATCTCCTTCTCCATATTTCTGACCACTACTTCTCCCTGTTCGAATTCCTTTTTGCCCACTATGACTACGTATGGTATTCCCATCTTATTTGCCCGTTCTAGTCCTTTACTCAGCTTCCTTTCCAAGATATCCATTTCTGTGGACAATCCATTCTCTCTCAAGCTCTTTGAAATTTTTATTGCCTCTCCCTTCAGTTCCTTATCTATATAGAGTACGAGTATCTGTGGCTTCTTTTTTAGTGGAAAGTTAAATCCCTGCCTTTCCAGAGCTAGGTGGCAGCGGTCTACACCGATGGCGAATCCAGTTGCGGGGAATGACCCCCCGCCGAACTGTGCTACCAAATCATCATAGCGTCCACCGCCCCCCACCGCTATTCCTAAGCTTTGAACGAATCCCTCAAAAACCGCACCCGTGTAATAATCAATTCCCCGCACTATACCCAAATCTACCATAATATATGAATCCAAATCGTATAGCTTCAAAATTTTAACAATATCAGATATATTTTGTATACAGGCCTTCACCTCTTCGTTTTCAACCCTATCAAGAATCTTTTTTGTCACTCCGACATCCCCCCTGAGGTTTGGAAGCATCCTAAAAACATCCTTCATGGTGGAGCTCACATCAACCTCTTTAAGTGCTGTCTCCAAACCCTCTTCGTCCTTCTTATCTATAGATCTTCGAATGGCAGCCGCCTCCTCCAGAGAAAGGCCCGCCTCTCTAACTATAGATTTAAAGAGTCCCACATGACCCAATTCCACCACAAGCCCCTTCAGTCCGATTCCATTTAGAGTGGTGATAAATACGGCAATCACCTCCGCGTCGGCATCTGGTAAACTGCTTCCATAAAGCTCAATACCCGCATGCCAAAACTCCCTCTGGCGCCCAGACTGAGGCTCCTCATAACGGAACATAGGAGCCAAATAATACATTCGCATTGGAATAGGGTGATTTCTAAGCTGAGTGGCTACTACACGGGCGATGGGACTGGTCATTTCCGCCCTCAAAGCTAACTGGCGTCCACCCTTATCCTTGAAACGAAACATGCTCTCCTGTAGTTCTTGACCGGTGCCTGTAGCGAGCGAATCAAAGTATTCAAAGGTGGGTGTTCGAATCTCTTTAAAGCCCCAAAGCTCAAAATTTGTACGCATTTTATTCTCAATATAACTTCTTTTTTCCATATAATCGAAGTAGTAATCCTGAGTTCCTTTAGGAGTTTTAAGCTTAAAAGAAAGGTTCTTACTCACCTTTTAAACCTCCAAAAGACGCATTATATAAGCGGCTGGAAGTACTAAAAACAAACGCCAAAAATTGAAGACTCTTAAGCAGTGTGGAAACAGTCAGCTCCAGCCACCATACTGCACCTCAAACCAGAATGTATTTCTGAGACATTAACTGTAATACGTCCAACAATAAAAGCGTTGGCTTCTGCAGTTTTCCTAAAGCATTGGATGATATAAACTTTCTGGTACATTTTTGGCGCTGCCAAACCAGCGCCACTCATCGTAGGCGGGTACGTGACATGTAAAAACGTCTTGGTTTAAACTTAAAATTTGTCGTACAACACAAGGAGGAAATTCCTCTTAGTAAGGCGAAGAATGTGACAAAAATTTACGAATCAACACAATCCCCACAGTGGAAGACAAAGGAACTCGCTCATATTGTGGATGCAAATTTAACAAGTCCACACATTCTTTGAACAGTACTTGTTGCTGCTTATCGGTATGTAGGTTCAAGGTGCATCTAAAAAGATTCAATTTTCTTTTATTGTAGCTATCTACAAATGCACAACCTAACTCCCCAGTAGGTCTAGGATTTAGAAAAAAGGGAGCCCGTAACACCCACTCCACTAGTCAACAAATAAGAATACACACTGCAAACCAAAAAACACCTATCAGGTAGTTAAACTGTTAATATACTGTCAAAAAGTGATTTAAAATTAGAAAAGTTATAAAAATTCAGATTTAGTAAAAAGAGTTTGAATATCAGCATAAAAATCCATAGTATCATTTATATTTATATATAGGAGTTCTATAAACCTATGGAAGAATACACCCGGCTCGCGGAATTTTACGGCATAAAATTCAGTGAAAGATTCAAAGAAGTATACAGCAGAGCTAAAGATCCCAAATTAAGAAGAAGATTAGAGGACTTCCACAAAGACTTTGAACATGGCATCAGAGTGAAATTCCCAACACTAATCTACATAATCAACTATTTACTGGACCATAACAGTTGCGACAAATTCGAAATGCGAGACTGGGTCGCAGGCAAAATGATAGAAGAAATAGATTTCGTAACAGAAACCTCACTCGGCCTGATTAAAAGCTACACCACCACCATAAACGCCCTCAAAAGGTACAAGATAATCAAAATTAGAGGAAAAGAGGTCAAACTCCTAGTCTAAGGCCCAAAATCCCCACAAACATTCAGCAAGCAAAAGCAAACCGAACTAACAATCAACATTAAAGGAAAAAACGTTATCAAACCAAAGCGTGTCAACAATCTCCAGTAAGGTGTCGAAATTTTTGGGGTAAAAGTCCAGATTTGTGGAGGGGGTTAAACGTTGACCCTTTTTTTAGCCTAATTCTATGTCCTCCATACTATCGGAGTACTTAGAGAAGTATTCTTCTGTAACCGAGCAGCGCCCCATAACTTCTTCCTTTACAAATATTGGCGACTTGGTTCGAAGAGCTATTGCTATACAATCACTGGGCCTCGCATCCAAAACCCTATGGTTCCCATTAGACTTAACATAAAGGCGCCCTATGTAGACACCTTTCTGTATATCAATTATTGCTACCCGTTCAACTTCGGTAGACATTTCGGATAACACGTTAACCAACAGGTCGTGGGTTCCCGGACGTTCCGGCTTAGTATCATTCAAAGCCATTTGTATACTCGCCGCCTCATATGCACCAATAAAAATTAGAAGTAATCTGCCCTTACCATCGGATAAAACTACAACCGGAGACTTTCCGTAACTAGTCTGTGCTAGATATACTCCGCGAACTCCGACCTTAACATTACCGCTTTCATTCAATTCCTTAACCCTACTATAATTTGGTATTATGTTGTAAACTCTGAGAGAGGAAAAAGGGTAATCCATCTGCCAGAGCTACAATAAACAAAGGGATAGACGCATATTTAAAATTATTCAAAAACGCAACCCCCACAGCAAAACAACTTATTTATCAATAACAACTCCCTAAAAAAATAGAAAACAACCAATTACTCACAAAAACAAGTTAAAACTAAAAGAAACAACAAACCGAAAGCACAAAAACCAAACAAGACCCAAAAACAATCCAAAAAGCTAAAAGTTTAAATTGCCCAAAGTCAAAAAGAGTCCCTCAATACCACTTAACACGGTGAAAAAAATGATAAAAGAAATAATCGCAAAACATGAATTCATAGAACTAGGAAAAAAACTAGAACTATGGGGCACACTCCTAGTATGCCTAGGAGTCATAAGCATCTCCACGGGAATACTGGCCAGAATAATCTTCAAGCCCCTCCCCCCACTCTTCCACGACTATCTAAGAGTATTCCTAACAATCGGCTTCACCCTAACCGTCCTAGGAATAATAATAACATACTACACACTAAAATGGATAAAAAACAACTACAAAAAAACCGAAAAAGAACTCAAAAAAGCCAAAGAAAACCAAAAAACAGAACTCAAAAAAACACTCAACGAATACATAGAACACTATGGAAACCAACTACTAAAAGGCGCGATATCCTTCGCCAGCACTGCAGCAATAACATTCGCCTACGCCTGGATAGCAGTCCACAACCTATTCAGACAATACAGCGATTACGACGTATTCCTATCACTAATAATCGTAACAGCTTGCCTCGCAACAACCGCAGTCCTAATAGCATACGGCCAATACTGGAGAAACAGAGCCCAAAAACAAAACATAACATAAAAAAGCAAAACCATTTCCTATCCCGGGCCTAAAATTTAAAAGCAGATAATAGATTAAAAAAGGAATAAAAGAGAAGGAAGCTACCCTAAACAAGGTAGCTCAAACTGAGCTTCTCCCGTTTGCCCATCAGCTTCTGCTGGATCTCCTCGTACTGCTTAACCATCTCAGGAGTAATACTCGCAGTAACCCGAGTAAATGCTTCCTCAAAGTGCTTCATACTAACCTCCTTCACATCCCGACCCTTCTCACGAATCGCAGCCATACCCGCATCCCGACACAGGTTCTCCAAATCCGCACCACTGAATCCCTCAGTCCTGTCAGCAAGCTTCTCCAACTTCACATCTTTCGCCAAAGGCATACCCCTCTCCACAGTATAAATCTCAAGAATCCTCAAACGACTAGCACGATCTGGAGGGGGCACCAAAACCAAGCGGTCAAACCTGCCGGGACGAAGCAAAGCAGGATCTACAAGATCGGGACGGTTCGTCGAGGCCACACAAACCACACCCTTAAGATCCTCAATACCATCCATCTCCACCAAAATCTGGTTCAAAACACTCTCGTAAACACGAGTACCCTCCCAAGTACCACGACGGGGAGCCAAAGAATCCAACTCATCAAAATAAATAATCGCCGGCGCAGCACTCCTCGCTTTTCTGAAAACTTCACGAATAGCCTTCTCAGACTCCCCGACCCACTTAGAGTAAACCTCTGGACCCTTTATTGATATGAAGTTTGCTTGTGATTCTGTGGCTACGGCTTTTGCTAGGAGTGTTTTTCCGCATCCTGGTGGTCCGTGTAGTAGTACTCCTTTTGGTGGTCTTATTCCTACTTTTTTGAATATTTCGGGGTATTTGAGTGGCCATTCTATTGCTTCTTTTAGTTCTTGTTTTATGTTTTCTAGTCCGCCGATGTGTTCCCATTTTACTGTGGGGATTTCGAGCATTACTTCTCTTAGGGATGAGGGGTGTACCATTTTTAGTGCTTCTTCGAAGTCGTTCTGGTCTACTACAAGTTTGTCAAGTGTTTCTTGAGGTATGGTTTCCTCTTCTAGGTTTATTTCGGGTAGTACTGTTCTTAGTCGGTGCATGGCTGCTTCTCGTGCTAGTGCTGCTAGGTCTGCTCCTACGAATCCGTGTGTTCGGTCTGCTAGTTCGTCTAGGTTTACGTTTTCTGCTAGGGGCATGGCTCTGGTGTGTACCTGTAGTATTTCTTTTCTGCCGTTTCTGTCAGGTATTCCAATTTCGATTTCTCTGTCGAATCTTCCGGGTCTTCTCAGTGCGGGGTCTATGCTGTTGGGTCTGTTTGTGGCTCCTATTACTATTACCCTTCCTCTGCCTTTTAGTCCATCCATGAGTGCTAATAGTTGGGCTACTACTCTTCTTTCCACTTCTCCTGTTACTTCTTCACGTTTGGGCGCTATGGAGTCTAGTTCATCTATGAATATGATGGCGGGCGCATTTTTTTCGGCTTCTTCAAAGATTTCTCTTATTTTTGCTTCTGATTCTCCATAGAATTTTGACATGATTTCGGGCCCGTTGAGTGATATGAAGTAGGCGTCGCTCTCATTTGCAACCGCTTTTGCTAGGAGCGTTTTTCCACATCCTGGTGGTCCGTGTAGTAGTACTCCTTTTGGAGGGTCTATTCCTAGTCTCTGGAATAGTTCGGGGTGTTTTAGTGGCAGTTCTATCATTTCTCTCACTCGCATTATGGCTTCGTCTAGTCCTCCTATGTCGTCGTAGGTTACAAGGGGTACTGCTTTGGCTAGGGATACTGCTTCGGGTAGGAGGTCTATTTTTGTAGTTTCGGTTATTTGGACTATTCCTGTGGGGTTTGTTTGGGTTACTACTAGTCTTATTTCTCCAAGGGAGAAGGGTCTTGCTGGTCCGAAGAAGGGGAAGGCGTCCTCTCTTTGTCGGGGTATGGTTCCCATAATGCTTATGAGGTCGCCTTTTGTTACGGGTCTGTTGAGCAGTGTTCCTTTTAGAGCTTCTTCGTTGGCTCGAAGTCTGCTTCCCTCTTCTGCGGGCGCTAGGACTACTTTGGTTGCTGGTTTTGTTTCTGCTTTTCTGACTTTTACGTATTCTCCTAGGCTGCTTCCGCTGTTTTGTCTGACTAGCCCGTCCATTCTTATTAGTCCGGTTCTTCGGTCTTCTGGGGGTCCGTACATTACGATTGCTCCGGTGCTTTTATGTCCGTTTATTTCTATTATGTCGCCTGAGCTTACTTGTAGTTTGGCCATGGCATCTGGGTCTACGCGGACTATGCCTCTCCCAGCGCTTCGTCTATCTATTTCTGCTACTTTTAATTCAACTTCTTGTGGCATTTTTCAAAAATCCTCCTCGTGTTATCTTTATTCTTTATTTGTTTCCTTCATTGTGGTTTGCAGGCGTTTTAGGAGTCCGAATTCTTCATCCATGAAGGTTAGTAGGTTGGATATGGATTGTGTGAAGTGTACTAGCATTTCTTGGAATAGCCTGTCGCCTGAATCGGTTAAGAAGTATATGTATCTCTCGGGTCCTCGTTCTCCTTGGGGGTGGTAGGGCTCGCTTTTTATCCATCCTTCTTCTTGTAGGCGTTTTAGGAGGGGGTATATGGTTCCTGGTTTGAGTTCTATTTTTCCGTCGCTGATTTGATATGTTCTTTTTGAGATTTCTGCTCCGTGCATTGATTCGGTTTTTATTAGTGCTAGTACGATTAGTTCTAGTATTCCCCGGTTCATTTCTCTTATCCAGCATTGCAGTTTTCTTTCGAATTCGTCCATTTTTTTGAGCCTGCCTTGATTTTTGTTTGTTTGGATTGGGATATCAGCTATTGAATATATTGCACGACAATATATTGAGTGACTATATATAAGTTTTGTGGATGAAAAGTAGGCCTTGAGCAGGGTGAAGTGTAAAATTGCTCGATTTTGCCTCCGAAAGGGGGCCTTGTATAGAGGCCTCTTTTTCGATTTGGAGCCTTAAAAAGGGCTTTTCTATATCACTTTGGAGTGGACAAAAGTTATATCAATCTTTTTGGCGGTTTAGTTAAATAGAGAAGACCAAAATGGGACATGTT
>CAZECW010000178.1:0-4125 GCA_964510585.1 uncultured archaeon
ATTAAGCCTCAGGCTCCTCGGAGGAGGGTTTAAGAGGACTGTGTGGGAGAAAATATGCTTCAAGAAGGTCTTTAAGGCGTTACGTACCAAGGTTGTTGGGCAATCCAATCCCCAAAGTGCACTAAAAACTTTTTATGCCCAAATTATATAATTTTAAAAAGCACAAATAACTTGTAGAAAATATGGGAAACATCTTTCGATTATCAAAAAGGGGGAGAGATGATAATTACCAAAAATAAAAAAGAAGGGGGAGAGGGACCTTTGCTGACTCCCAGTTTTTGGTCGTGAGACTCTCCAGAGGGTTTAGGTATTGTCTATAGCGTTTTGCCGCATTTTACGCAAAACTTTGCGCCCTGCACATTGTCGAATCCACAGTAAGGACACAGGACACCGCCTTGAACTGAAGTTGCGGGAGATGTGAATACCTGGGCTTGAGGTGCTGGATGTGCTTTACCCGCTCTACTTACTGTGGCACCAGTAGTAGGAGCGCGACTTTGTCTCAGCCTTTGGATAACTACTATGACTAACACAAAAACAAGTACAAAAGCCGTGATGGTAATGGTTAGTTGAGTAGTCCAGGCCCTGTTAGCCTGATCACTTAAAAAATTATATATGTAGCTAGTTATATCTTCTTCCAATAATTGGACATTAGCACTAGTTAAACTGGATAATGATAGCAATAGTGGGAAAAGTAGCACAACGAAGGGCAGTAACGCTGATGAAAAATGACATTTTTGCATGTTTTTCCTCATCTGCATTGAATGTTTTCCAAGTTGTTGAAGCCTTTGGAAAGTATTAAACATTTTGCTCTTCTCAAAGGATATAGGTTAACTTGCTTCCTCTATTTTTAGTTGTGACATAATCATAAAAGGCAACAATAGGTTAACTGAGAGATTTTGATTAGCGAAAGGTGATGAGTACACCACTTTGTCCTAGGAAAAAACCCATTCACTCCGCTGTTGGAAATATACGAAATCTGGTACTTTGCCACCGCAAATATGAACATAATAGAGCGTTAAAATACGATGTGGAAACAATTCATTTCAAGAAAGAATATAAAGGTGAAAAAAGAAGTAAAAACACGTAGTAAATATAAGAGTTAGGGACAAGCGACTGAAAAAAAATATGTTCTCATCAATTTAGTATTTCTTTTCGTTCGGATTCCATTTGATGAAGGATTAAAAGGTGAGTCGTTTGAGCTCCAAGGATGTTGAGCGATGTGAAAGTAAACTTGAAGATGCCGAAAATACTGCGCGTATAGGGGATTTTGGCAAAGCTGCCAAGAAGTATGCTGATGCTGTTGAACTGTGCATGAATCTTGGGTGGGAGAAAGAGGCTCAGGAGGCCTTACTATTATCCTACCTCTATCCCTGCAACCAAGACGTGAAAGATAAGAAGGATTTGCTTGAAACAGGTTCCCTCAGAAAATTCTTGGAGAACGCCAGCAAGCTTCCACCTATGAAGGTCACGGCGTACATGCCTGGTGGATTCTTTGGCGAGTTTGACACTACAAGACTCCTCACAGAAGTCAGAGGAATACTCTACATGAATCTTGGTCTGACGTCTCCAAATGCTGTGGATGCTGTGAAGCTCCTCGAAGCAGCTTACGATCATTTCTTAGAAATAGGTGATGCCCCCCTCATATTCTCAAGGTACGTTTCTTGCCTTAAGAGAAGAACCACGGGAAATAATGCCGCTCTAGAATGTGAGGGCCATATTGAGTTTATTAAAGCTAGGCAATTTATGGAAGTCGAGCCACCGAAGGCCACCGAGAACCTCATAGCAGCCGCCAGAGCCTACAGAGCAGCTAGACTATATGATGTTGCGAAGAGCGTTAATAATAGAATTCAGGAACTAAGGGCCACAAGGAAATGCTGGATGTGTGGCAGGGAGATTCAGAGCGCAGACCACTTCAAAATTGTGAAGGCTGATGTCGGGTCTTACTTTGAGAATCTCCTGAGGCAAAGGAATGAGGATATGAGAGTTATAGATGGAGCTTCAAGAATAGCCCTTTGCAACCCTTGCTACTCCGCAATATTCTACGAGGCGGACAGGATTGCCAGAGGATACCACAATATTGCGATGCAGGCCATAGCAGCGCTTGAGGCGAGAATCAGACAACTCGAAGCGGCAGTAAGAAGATATTAATTAAGGAAGGAGTGAAATGTCAATAAAGTATTATATGTGTAAGAATTGTGGTGCTCCACTTAGCGTTACCAAGAAGGAAGAGCTATTGAAGTGTGTTTACTGTGGTGTTGTTAATGAGATTTCAACTATTGAGGACGAAATGCGTAAATTTATGAACGATATTGCTAGATGGCTGAGCAGCGTAGGTGCTGTGGGTGGAGAAGCGGCTGATTCGGCAATGAGGGCGAGATATTTTGCGGACAGGATATTTCCAAGCCTCGCGGTTGAGTTTACAAACGTTGTGGGAGATTTCGTTGAGCCTCTCGAATTCCCAATAGTATACGCCTCATTCTACGATACTCTACCCCATCTGCAACTAGATTTTGAGTGGAAAACCAATATGGGTAAACCCCTTCAGGAACTTGCATATAAGCTCTCCCTACCAAACGTTACAAGCTTTGCTACAACTCCAGATTTGATGGAGAAACTCAAGTCGCTGGAGTTCCGATGTTGGACTATCCCTCTCCTGCTGAACACACTTGGTCTTGTAAAAAGTGACAGTGCCGAAAATTATGTTATGGCGACGAGGAGCTGCGATAGAATTGTTGAAAAAATTGAGGAAATCAAGAATTTTGTTGAAGGCGACAAGAAAGGTTACTGTGAAATTTTAGCCGAAAGATTCAGGCTTGGATCCAAATACCTAAGTGAACTTGCCAAAAAAATTGCTGAGAAATCCAGTATGCCAGATGAATTCCTCCAAGAATTGTATGACACCATTGAGAGCCTTAAGAACCGCCTAAAAGAACTTAAGGAAGCACCCAGAATTGATAGAGTATTGGTTGAAGAAGGACTTAAAAGAGACCTCGAGTCTTACTCGACATTCTCCTCGATTCTCTCCCTTTACACCCTTTCAAAGAAGCCCTTCAACGATTTTATGGAGTACTTGAGGAGAATTGTTAAAAGCGTCATCCTAAGACCCGACGAAAAGGTGGTGGAAAGGGTACCGGATGTCCTTGACGTAACTTGGTTTACGGGAACCCTAGAATTGAGTAAAGTTAGCTGGTTCATGGAAAATCTCAAAGCTGTACTCACAGAGCGAAATGTTAAGGTATATGGTCTCGACGAGGCTGAAACATGGGCTGCCAAAAACATTAAGGGACCTTTTGAAATCTACCTTTACCCCTTCTACCTTGTAAAAGTGGCGACAGTACTAAAGAAAGGAATGCTCCTCTGGAAAAAGGGTGTGGAAAACGCCTTCTATGGCCTATGCGACGCAGCCTATAACCTTAACGACCAGCTCTTCCTAGAAGCAGACTACCCTTCAGTCTTAACTCCAGGCTTCAGCAAAGCAATAAACACCAATTTAGGGAAAAAAATCGAGGAACTAACACAACTAAGAAGGACATCCCCCAGAAAAAACGTGGTAATACTGCCTCCCACAGTCACCCCAACCGACGCCCAAAACTTATACCTCCAAGCCTTCATATTCAGAGAGGAGAGAGAACTACTCATAAAAGAAACAGGAAAAGCACTCCGATTACCAAGTTCCTACGGAAATAAAGGATTCGACCCAGGAAAAGTGAAAGCAATAGTACCAAAAACAGAGGGACTAGTATACTTACCCTACATCGTGGGAGAAAGGAAGTCAGGACTACTAGGAGAACAGTTCAATCTTGAACAACTACCCCACAGACAAAAACTAGTAGACGAAATACGCCTATTCCTACAAGCAATCTAGCTTCAAACTCAAAATCCTTTTTTTATACTTTTTAACCTCCCAACTTTTGAGAGAGCCCTACATTGAGCCAGCGAAACTAAAACAAAAGGTATTAGGGAATCTAGAAAATTCATTTTTAACTTGTATTTCGCACTTCTTAAGTAGGGTTGTGTGGATATAAGTTTATGGTATATCACAGGGAGAACTTTTTATGATTGAGTTTACAGGAGGAGCCGAAACTAGGCGCATAGGAGTCCTAGCCCTAACCGAACCCATGCTGC
>CAZECW010000179.1:0-3125 GCA_964510585.1 uncultured archaeon
TCGAGACAAAAACACCCAGGTTAGAACTCATAAAAAAAGTCAAAAAGGGCGAACTTCCAAAAGGAATTCTAAAAAACTGGCCACTCTACCTAATCACTCCCCCAACAGCTCCAGCCACCTAAGAGCCTCAAATAAAGAAAGGCCCCAAACAGAAATATTCACCTTATTATGCACTTCGAATTTATCGGATAGATTATTTATTTGATTTATTTTTGTGTGTCTTGGCAACTATAATTGGAATAGAGCAGGCACGTCTTAATGATGAAAGAGATACTAAGGAAAATTATAGAACAACAAGAAATTCGCATAGGAGTTTTTATCTGCAATTTAGGTATTAACATTAAGTAGTCATAGACATCAAGGCACTTAAAGAATACGCTGCTAAAATGTTGTTGTAAAGACTCAGGGCTCAATGTGCACCGATGCTAGCGCGAAATTCTGAAGGAAAAATAGATGAATACGGTTTCAACAGGGTGGTTGTAGCAGCCCTCACTAACAAGGCTCATGAGCCATTCTTTAAAGATATAATAGAGGAAGGAAGATTGAACCTGAGACTGCTAGAGTTCGTTAATATTCGCGAACATGATTCATTTGTTCACATGGGCAACCAGAAAAGGCCTGGGATAAGGCAAAGGACCTGTTGAGTGCTGCGGTTTCCCGAGCTGCTTACCTTGAAACAATTGCTACTATGGTTATTCCAGTTGAAAGTAAGGCTCTATTGATTGGCGGAGGGAACGCTGGGATTCAGGCATCGTTGCATCTTGCAAATGATGGGCCAAGTGCGGGAACTTTACATCCATAACTAGTGTTGAGGGCCTTCTATAGGCGTGCGGATAAAGTATTAATTGTGGGGTGACACCCCGAGTGCAACTACGAATATGGAAATCTTAGCGCAAATAGCCTGGTTGACTATTTAAAACAGATGCTGAAAACAATGGAGGTGAGTGAAGAGCATTTAAGGATATAGTTCTGCTCCTCGGCAGGAGGCGTAAAATTTGCGAAAATAGTTGTGGAATTAACCAATGATATCCAAAAAGCTCGGCCCCAATTCGCTAAAAATATTAGTTACAGGCCTGGTAGGGTGAAACTCACAGATAAATCTTATACTGTAAGATAACTACTCCCTAAATGCGAAGGAAGCCAATCATCAAGTATTTTTACCAAGATTTTGGATATTCCCCCTTCAATTATTTTTTAATGTGATTCATACTTCATTCCGGGGATACTCCTAAAAATAACCCTCTTGAATGACACTTGTGCCCGAGTAACAGGTACACTAGGTTAACTATCTAGAACATATTTAAATATGAGGGGTGTAACTATAACGGTTTAATATAAATATTTTTGGAGGGAGATTATTGCCTGGTGAGGCTGCTTGGCGACGTGAAGATGGAAAAACAAAATTTGAGGAAGATGAGAGTGCCTACTCAAAATTGCGTGTCAGTTTTAAGGATTTCATTTTGAGAGTGGGATCACTATCGCTGGCTCCCCCCGGAGTTTTACCCAGCTGCGTTACTTGGTGGATGGAGTGGCAAACAGATAACGTGATTTTTCCCTATTTCGCATCCCCGGACCACGACGTAAATATTGAGAAATGTTGGGCTAGAAACATAACTCTAGATATTAGAGCCCCGCTAGGTGGAGGCACATCGTGGCTTGATAAAGGCTGCCCAATAAATGGAACTGGCTTTCGCAGAGACCACCCCAAGTGTCCTTCGACTCTGGAAGAATTTTACCGAATACTCTACAGTACCTATGTTAGGGATATCGGCAACGAATTCGGAATAAAAACTAGGTTTAAACCCCTAAACGACATAGAAGTCTACTGTGATGACGGAGTATGGAGAAAAATAAGCATAGCCAGTGGCGTGCCCACTCCAACTTACATGGCTGTGGGTGCCGGTATACAAATGACACCTGTTCCCTGGGAGAGAGTAGACGAAGTCATCATTCCACCGCCAGAGAAGTTTGCGGACAAAGAAACGAAAACTATGAGGGACAGATCCACCTATTTAAACGATGCTGTAGGCAGGGAAGTAACATTGGAGGAATTAAGAGAAGTCCTAAAACATTCATGCGAAAAGGCTTTTGGAGTAACCATGGTGGAAACTGAAATTTTTTGGGACAAAGTTCCAATCTACAATGCTGTAAAGGGCATGCTTACTGCTGATACTTGGTTCTGGGACCGTTCCGAAGCCCAAAAATTTAAAGAAACACCAATAATGGGTGATGTAAAGAGGGGTGAGGCCCGAGTCAAAGTACCCCAAGGCCCCTTTGTTAGAGCAGTTGTCTTAACAAAAAGGGATAAGATAATTAATCTACTTATTACCGGTTCTCTACACGCATCTCCACTAATACCGGAATCCCCAATTCACAAGATTGAAAGAGAGATACAAGGAAGCCCAATTAAAAAAGAAGCCGTCAAGGAAAGAGTGGAAAAAGTACTCTGCATGGAAGGACAGGAAATTCCCAATATTACCTCAGAACAATTAGCGGACCTTATTATGAAAGCCTGTGAAATAGCATCCTAATTAAACTAGATAAATGGATGCAGCTTTTAGGAAATATTATCACACATTCTAGTGGTAGTGCTTTCATTTTTGTTTTTTCCCTTTAGGTTCCTCATCTATCTCTTTTTCCAGTACCCATTCTATTTCCTTAGTTATTAATGCTGTTTCTGGATGACCAATTTTATCCCCTATCTTGACGGCTCTCTTGAAACATTCTAGTGCCTTTTTCGGATTCCATAGTCTTTCATAAATTTGGCCCATCTGTTTACAGGCTTGAAACTGCTTGGTCTCATCTTTAGCTTTTCTAGAGATTTTTTCAGCTTCCTTTGCGATTTCTAAAGCTTTATTTAGTTCATTCTTATCCATCAAAAGATTAGATAGAAGGAATAAATTCTCTAAAAGATTAGGCCAATCTCTCAACTTTTTATCAAGATCTATAGCGTTTTTATAACACTGTTCAGCCTTTTCCCACTCCTCATAAAAAGTGTAAACAATTCCCATTTGCCTATAGCACATAGACATCTCAGACTTTAGACCCTTTTCAGTGAAAATTTCTGAAGCCTTTTCGAACCTTCTAAGAGCCCTCTCAAACTCGCCCTGGGCTAAAAGTTTAAC
>CAZECW010000180.1:0-1984 GCA_964510585.1 uncultured archaeon
GTTCTCTACTTATATTCCCTAGTTAAAAGTAAACACAAAATAATAGTTGTTACTGATGGAATAGAAAAGAAGGTCATAGAAAAAATAGGACTAGAATATGCTGAAGACCTAGAAACTGCCATAGAAAAGACTGGAAAGCAAAATGCAGATTGTGTCATATTTCCTTGGGGAGCTGTTACACTCCCCCTCCTAAAAGATGCATAAAGGGGCAATACTCCCACACTGCGATACCTTCTCATTTCTATTGAAATATATTCTTACCCTTCCTACGTAGTTTTATAGAGTTGAAAGATAAACCCTTTTTAAGAAAACAGATACCTTAATAGTGAAGATTTGGATAGTACTCTTATGGCAGGTACGGAGGATTTCTATGCAGTTTTTTTCTGACCTACACATACATAGTAAGTATAGTAGGGCCACTAGTGACAAAATGGATATTGAAAATTTGGTAAGGCACGCTAAGCTTAAAGGTTTAAGGCTTCTGGGATCAGGAGACTTTTCTCATCCAAAATGGCTGTCAGAGTTAAAAAGCAAACTGGTGGAGATTGAGGACTCGGGTTTTTTTAGGGTTAAAGATGAAAACGACGTATTTTTTATCCTTTCTACTGAGGTGTCAACCGTCTTCAATTATAAAAATACTTCCAAGAAGATTCATCACATTCTATTCGCTCCCAATTTTGAAGTTGTGGATAGAATAAACGAATTCCTAGCGAACTATGGAAATCTGGAGGTTGATGGAAGACCGGTTCTAAGTATCACTCCCGCTGAACTAGTTGAGAATCTCATGTCCATCGACGAACGAATACTTATTGTTCCCGCACACCTGTGGACCAGCTGGTTTGGAGCACTAGGAGAGAATGGTTTCGACAGTCTGGAAGAGTGTTACGAAGACCAAGTCAAACATATATATTCTGTTGAAACCGGTCTATCTTCTGATCCCGCTATGAACTGGAGACTTAGCAAACTGGACAGATACGTTTTAATGAGCAACAGTGACTCTCACAGCCCATTTAATTGGAGGCTCGGAAGGGAGGCAAACCTTTACGAACTAGAAAAACCGTCCTACACCGAATTGTTAGATGCAATAAAAACAAAAAATAAGAAAAAAATCCTTATGACCATTGAAGTTGACCCCGCATACGGAAACTAACTTCGAACCACAGTTAGCCGTAAAATACCACTTCGATGGTCACAGGGCAGATAAACACTCCTCAGGCGAAGAGGTTTGTATGTCCCCTAGAGAGGCAAATAAGATAGGTAACATCTGCCCAATATGTAGGAAAAAGCTGACCATCGGAGTACAACACAGGGTAGACGAATTAGCAGATAGAGAAGAAAACTATATTCCTAAAAATTTTATTCCCTACAAAAAATTAATACCCTTATCCGAGCTAATTTCCGTTGCCCTAGGAATTGAGAACCTTTACGCCAAACAGATTTGGGACACATACTATAAACTTGTGCATTCATTCAATAATGAGTACAATATACTGCTCAACGTTCCTAAAGAGGATATAGCAGGAGTGGTTAACGAAAAAATTGCTGAACTAGTAATCAGAAATCGAGAAGGAAAAATAAAGATTAGCCCCGGCTTTGATGGAATTTATGGAAAAATAATTTTAGAAGAAGAGAAAAGCGAAGTAAAGACTCCAAAGCAAACACAACAAAAAAGCCTAGACGCATATTTTAAAATTTAAAAACTGATTCAGACACACCTTACAAAACCTTGGCGAGAAAGCCCCCGACTTTAGTTGTGGTGATGAATCGCCAAAAAAGCTTATTTGAAAGTAGGGTATATAAATAGTTGTTGGTAGCTGAAGGGTTTGGCTTGGGCTTTAAGGGGCTAAACAAGACGCAGCCCCCGTGAGGGTGCCAACATAGACGCCGTTCCCTTGAGGGAAGGGCGTGTTAACTGGGTGATGGCACACCCATTGCTTCGAAGGCTCCCGATGAGCCAGAAGCAAGAATCTCCCGACTTTAGTCG
>CAZECW010000181.1:0-31176 GCA_964510585.1 uncultured archaeon
ATACTAATATTTGTGATTTTGAGAGTCATGAGCCTGTTGCCGAGGGTGAGCGTGGCGAGGTAGTTATTACTAATCTTTTTGCTGAGGCTACTCCGATGTTGAGGTGGGGTTCTGAGGACACTGGGGTTCAGACTTTGGAGAAGTGTCCTTGTGGCCGAACCTATTCTAGGACGACTATTTTGGGTAGGGAGGCTTTCGCCGCAAACATTAAGGGTAAGATGACTTTCCCGTCGGAAATTGAGAATGCTCTGGGTGATATTCCCGGGTTCACTGAGTACTTCACCGTTCTCAAGTATAAGAAGGGTCCCATGGATACTTTGAGGATTAAGTTGGCTGTTGATGCAACCAAGATTAAGGACAGAGAAGACTTTATTAGAAAGGTTAAGGGTGCTTTGAAGGAAAAGATGGGTGTGGATTCTGAGATTGAGATTGTTGAGAAGGTTTCAGATTTACCCTTCGTGGGACACAAAGTAATTAAACTCCTGGACTTGACCAAGGAAAAACAATAATTTCTTATCCACCTTTATTTTATTTTTTTTAACCTATTTTTCGCGGATTTGGATTTTTGTTTTGTCTATCATGTTTTCCGTGGGGGGGTGGTTATGTGCCAGTGTGTGAGCTTTGTGTCTAGTTTGAACTCGGTGATGGTGTTTGTGGCAGTGGCTGTTTCTGTTTCCTTTATGTGTGGGTCTGGGGGTGTCTGGGGTTTGGGCTTTTCTGTTATCGTTTAGGGGTTTTGGGGTGTTTTGGGTGTTTCTTGGTGGCTAGGTTTTCAGCTTAGGTGCTGGTGCTGTATGTGGGGGTTTGGTGGTTGGTTATGGGGGCTTCAATTATGCTTTGGTGGTTTGTCTTGGGTTGGTTTGTGGGGCTTGCTTCGCAGCACCTGTCAACTTTTCTGGCAATGTTTGTGCTTCTTCATTATTGGTACGGTGAGCGCCAGCTGGTTTTCACTCTTGCTTTTAACTTTTCAGCAGTTTCGTATAAATTCTAGAAAAGTAGTACATTGAATATGAAGGTTAAATTTGCGAAGAATGGGTTTAAACTGGTTTTTCATCTTTTTGTTTGGTTGATGTTATTTTTAGGGGTTTCATTTGTTTTTTAGAGTTGGGGACTGGGTGTTTTTTTGTTTTTAGCTAAATGTTTATTTGTTTTTGCGTATATTTTGTGTCTAGTTTTGTGTGTGGGTTGTTAATGTTTGGTGGTTTAAGGTTTCGGGATTTGGTTCCTTTTTATGTTTCGGTTTGGAGGTGTCGTGGTTTTGTGCCTCCGCTTGAGGTGAGTTTTAAACCTACGTTGAGGTGTAATCTTCGTTGTGTGATGTGTCCTCAACGTGCTATTTCTGATGGGGTGAAGAGGGCGTCCGTTAGGTTTGAGCTTTCTACGGGGAGATATTTTGCTTTGATTGATGAGTTGGCGAGGATGGGGGTGCGGCGTGTTCATATTGTTGGTGGTGGTGAGCCTCTTTTGAGGGGGGATATTCTTGAGCTTATGTGGAAAATTAAGTGTTGTGGGCTTGGAGGTATTCTTACCACTAATGGGGTGCTTTTAGATGAGAGTAAGATGCGGGGGCTTATTGATATGGGTTGGGATTTGGTGTCCTTTTCGGTTGATGCCCCCTATGCTGATGCTTATGATGCTATTAGAGGTGTGCCTGGATCTTTTGAGAGGGTTTTTTCGAATATGAAGAGGCTTTCTCAACTTAGATTGGAGCTAGGTCGGGTGAAGCCTGTGATTCAAATAGGGTGTGTTGTTATGAAGTCAAATTATATGTTTGTGGAGGAGATGGTTGAACTGGCTCGCAGGGTGGGTGCGGACATTGTTAATTTTAATATGTGCTGGTCTGAAGATTCCTCTCTACTTATTGGTGGGGAAGATTTACCCGAATTTTTCAGCCACTTAAATGCAGCATTTAAAAGAGCTTTAAAGTACTCAATAAGGGTTAATGTAGGCGAAATACTTCTTTTCTGGGGCAGAAAGAATACTGATACCATTTGCTTCCGTCCCTGGCTTTCTCCAGACATCTGGCATAATGGGGATGTTACACCATGCTGTTTTAGTAGAGAAGTTATGGGCAATGTGAGAAATAGGAGTTTTAGAGAGGTTTGGGACGGGGAAAAATTCAATAATCTGCGCAAATTTTTCTTGGAGGGCAAATTTCCCGATTTCTGTAGAAACTGCAACTGGTCCGAACTTCTATCATACACTGTTCCTCTCGGCAGATGGCTCAGCGCCCCAAAAAAGCTCATAAGACTTCCCAAGTTTAGACAAAGAAGACCGCCTGTTTCAGAAGGCGTGGTGGGGCAGCCGATCCTTCACTAATAGGTTCAATTTTAGTGAAGGATGGTTAAGGGTGATAGACAGTTATTAGATCCAAAAAATGGGTATAAGGGTTAATTCAAATGATTTAGTTTTTTTAGCTAGTTGCTGGGAATCTTATTGTGGTGGTGTTTCCTTATTTTTTTGGTATTGTTGTTCTTTTTTCATTTTTTTCTTTAGGGCTTCTATGGCTCCTCCTGAATTAATGATTTCCATTAGGAAGTCTGGTAGTTTTGTTCCTTGGAGTTCTTGGTTTGTTCTTGTGTTTCTGATTATTCCCTTTTCTAGTTCGATTTCTATAATGTCTCCTTCCTGGAATATTTTGTGGGCCTCTTTAACTTCTACCAGTGGTAGTCCCAGGTTTATTGCGTTCCTGTAAAATATTCTTGCAAAAAAGTCTGCCACAATGGCAGCCACTCCCAATTTCTTTAGAACGTAGGGAGCCTCCTCTCTGCTTGAGCCGCACCCAAAGTTTTTCCCTGCCACTATGACGTCTCCGGGTTTAACTTTTTTTGCAAAGTCTGGGTTAACCATTTCCATGGCGTGGCTTGCCATTTTGTCTTCGTCTCTTATGGTGAGATAGGGCCCAGCAATAATTATGTCAGTATCAATATTGTCTCCAAATTTCCAAACCCTTCCTCTAATTACTGTGGTCACGAAACTTCCTCCTCATTAAATCATAATTTATCAAGTAGTATACTCAGATTTTTCTTGGATCTGTTATCTCTCCTGTGACTGCTGATGCGGCGACTGTGTAGGGAGATGCCAAGTACACCTTACTTTCTTTGCTTCCCATTCTTCCAATGAAGTTTCTGTTTGATGAGGATATGCAAACCTCTCCCGGTCCAAGGACACCTGAGCTCCCGCCTATGCAGGGTCCGCAGTGTGGGTTGCAGATAACGCATCCTGCTTCTAGGAATATGTCAAACAGTCCCTCGTGCATTGCTTGGACGTATACCTCTTTGGAGGCTGGGATAACTATGCACCTCACTTCTTTGGGAATCACTCTGCCTTTCAAAATTTTTGCCGCGGCTCTCATATCCTCCATTCTGCCATTGGTGCATGAACCTATAAATGCCTGGTCTATTTTTATTCCCTCCACCTCTGAGACTGGCACTGCGTTTCCGGGGCTTGGCGGCTTGGCCACTTGTGGCTCAAGTTTTGAAATATCCATTTTGATTACTTCCTCAAATGTGGCATCAGGATCGTTTCGTACCACTTGGAATTCCTCTTTGGTTCGGGACTTTACCCACTCAACAGTCTTTTCGTCTGGCTCAATAATTCCTGCCTTGGCTCCCGCCTCTACGGCCATGTTGCTCAAAGTGAATCTCCCATCAATACTCAATTCTCTTACTGCTTCACCAGCATACTCCATGGTTTTGTAGGTGGCTCCCTCCACCCCAATGTCGCCAATTATCTTGAGAATGATATCTTTACCCATGATGAACTTTGGAATCTTGCCCGAGATGTCAAACTTTATGGTGGCTGGAACCTTAAACCACAACTCCCCAGTAGCTAGAACCATAGCCATGTCTGTTGAGCCTATGCCTGTACTAAAAGCCCCCAGAGCGCCATAAGTTGTGGTGTGGGAATCGCTGCCCACAATGAGGTCACCGGGCTTCACGAAACCCTTCTGGGGAAAAACCGCGTGGCAGATTCCCTCACGCATTCCCAACCAGTTCTTAATATTATATTTTTCCACAAACTCTCTACACTTCTGGTGAATGATGGCCTCGTCAACTTTTCCTGCAGGAATCCAGTGATCTATAAGCGCCACTACTTTGTCCGCGTCCCACACACGATCCAAGCCTAGCTCATCATAAATCTGGGCGATACGCAGTCCGGTCAACACCATTTACTTCTAGTGTTGATTTCCGAGCATCTCGTGCACCATTACTCGGTCAATCCTAGCGTTAACTATTTCTCCCGGCTCTACTTTCTTTTTGCCGGAGTGACTAGCTAAAATCTTCTCCGAAATTGTCATTCCCATAAAACCAAGTCCTCCAAAAGGTCAGCTTAACACAATTCAAACAAATAACGAAGTATAGGGTAATGTAGTTGCGTTGGCTTTTTTAGTTTTCTATCACCTTCTAGAAACTATTTGTCTCAATTTTTCTTACTATGGCGTCACCAACTTCTGAGGTTGTACTGGGGGTTAAACCAGCATATCTCCCATAGCATAAGTCTTGTGTTCTCTTCTTCCCTTCAATCAAAACCTTAGCCACAGCGTCCTCAATTATTGAAGCTGCTTTTTCACAGGATACGTCCCTATGCTTTAAAGCCAGCCATTCAAGCATCATTTTGCCCGATAGAATGGATCCTATGGGATTCGCCTTATTTTGACCCGCAATATCAGGTGCGCTGCCGTGAACCGGCTCAAACATCCCGTATTTCTCGCCAACATTTGCGCTGGGAGCCATACCCATTCCTCCAATCAGCACCGACGAGAGATCAGATAATATGTCCCCTTGAAAGTTTGACGTCACAACTACATCATAGTGTTCGGGTGCCCTAATCATCCATTGGGTCATAGCGTCCACATATACGTAGTCCCTTTCAACATCTCCATAGTTTTGGGCTATCTCATCGTAGATTTTTCTGAAGAGTCTGCACCCATCTAGCACGTTACTCTTATCAACACAGGTCACCCGCCTCTTACCGTCACCGGGAGCTCCATTACGTCTCATGCACAAGTCAAAAGCGTAACGAATAATGCGCTCTGCACCCTTGCGGGTAATTACCCTCACATCTACAGCCAACTCCTCTATGCCTCCCCTATTCAGCACACCTCTGATGGGAACATAGAGTCCTTCGGTGTTCTCCCGAACCACTATGAAGTCTACATCCTTAGAACTCTTTCCCAAAATACGGGAATCTATTCCCTCATATAGTTTAGCTGGTCTCAAATTTGAGTAAAGGTCTAAACCGAACCTCATACCTAAAAGTATGTCCACGCCTGCTAGGATGCCTCCCGGTTTAACAGCGCCGGGCCACCCTATCGCTCCAAAGAGAATCGCATCTGACTTTTTACACGCATCAAAGGCCTCATCTGGCCACTCTTTACCAGTCTCCGTATAGTACTTGCCTCCACAAGGGAACTCTATAAATTCAAAGTTAAAACCATTGGCAACATCCCTAGCGGCTTGCAAAACTTTAACGGTTTCCGGAACCACTTCTCTACCGGCTCCGTCTCCAGGAAGAACTACAACTTTGTACGTTCTAGTCAAAAGTGTGCCTCCGCAAAAAAGGTTGAAACACCACCATATAAATATCATGTTCAACCAGATTTAACTATAAACCAAAAAATTATATCCTAAGTCTTCACGGGAGGGGGTTGAGGCTTACACATTTAGTTTGCAATTTTTGTTTTGATTAGGGAGTATCCCTCCAGTTTATTTCCCTCAATCACGTTTGCCAGACGTAGAACGTTAATTGCTCTGCGGGTTTCGAAACTGTTTATGCCCTCTATTTTTTTGCTGCATGCTTCCCAAATTTTCAGCTCGTCCATGTTACCATTTTTAGATAGAAGCTCT
This sequence comes from uncultured archaeon, assembly GCA_964510585.1. Classification (GTDB taxonomy): domain Archaea; phylum Asgardarchaeota; class Jordiarchaeia; order Jordiarchaeales; family Jordiarchaeaceae; genus Jordiarchaeum. The sequence goes on from CAZECW010000181.1 coordinate 5,850, forward strand.
GTAATACATAGCATGCAGTATAACACGTTCTCGAAGGATTTTATCCTCTGAATGACTTCGTAACCGTTTCTGGTGAGTTTGTGGTAGAAGTGAAAAATGTCGCTTGGTGAGGGTTCGGGCCCCGCATATTGAATGATGCCCAGTCTCATAAGCTCAGACATTCGCGAATAAATAGAACTCTCCTTCTGTCCTGTGGCTCGGGCAATTTCAGCTGGGGAAACAATGCTTTTACCCATAACTTTGACAATTTTTTTCAGGTAACCTGGCAACTGGTCGAAATTAAATTCTACATCGTCTTTGATTCTGTACTGGATTTTAACTCTCTTCACCAGATTCATTTCCCTAAGCTTCTCCAGCTGAGACCAGCAAGTACGCCTACTCACATTCAAAGAGCGTATAAGCTGCCTAGTGGTTTTAGGAGTTTCCAAAGCCAACAAGTAACGCAACTTACCATACAACCTGAGACAATCAATATCTCCAAACAAATCCACAACCAGAAAACCCAGTGGAGTTAAGGAAAAATAACCATTATCATTCAAAATAAGACCCGCCCTTGTAAGGGGCTCCAAGTACCTTTTCCTAAACTTGGAGGCGAAATCCCGACCAAAACCCATCTGCTCCAACAAGGAATCAAAACTCAACCTCTTACTTTTAAAAAGCAAATTCATAAGTGCCTGCCGATTCCTACCCGCCAACAGCTCAATAGCCCTTTCAGCACTCAACAAAATCACCGCTACAGATTAAAAAGGGCATATGAGAATAAAAATAAAGTGGAAAAAGAAGGGATGCTTTTTCAGTCAATCAAAGAGTCCAAAAGCTCAATGAGCTCGTAGAGTTCCAGCTTACTGCCTGTAGCCTTAATACCATCCCTAAGGTTCAGGAAGCAGAATGGACAAGAAGTTACTATGGCTTGGGCGCCTGTAGCTTCGGCTTCCTTAATTCTCTCAATCACCGCATCCATAGCTAGTTCAGGATACTGAGTTTTGACACCGCCACCAGCACCACAGCACCAAGTGTTTTCTTTTATTCTGTACATTTCTCTGAACTCAACGCCTGGAATCTGTTTCAGCACATATCTGGGGAGTTCGTACCACTCCTCCTTCTCCTTCTCAATAGCTCTGCTGTCCATGAACCAGTTGTTGCTCTCCTCTAAGCGCCTCTTCTCAATGTCGTCGGCGATGTGTCTCGTAAGGTGGCAGGGATCGTGCCAAGTCACAATCTTCTTGAACTCCTTCTTAATTTTAAGCTTCCCCTGCTTCATTAAGTCCGCAATGAACTCCATGGTATGCACAGCTTTGAAAGGTAATGGTTTTCCACTGTACTTTGGATAATCCACCTTAAATGTTCTGTAGCACCCTGCACAGCTAAACACTACAGTTTCGTATTTTTTGAATGTTTCAAGGTTTTGATTCATAACCCTTAATGCTTCACTTAACTGTCCTGTCCTAAACAGTGGAGAGCCGCAGCACACCTCGTCCGTTAAAACCGCTACTGGGACTCCTATTTTTCTAAAAAGGCGCTCTGTGGCCTCAGCCACATTCTTAATCCTGTAGGAAGCGGTGCATCCCACAAAGTAAGCGGTCTTGGACTTGAGGTTCTTTTCGCCCTTTAACCAAGAGGTTCTCTCTGCGTGAGGCTCATTGTAGGGATTGTTCTTCTCTTTTACATTTTTAGATAGTGCCGCAGACTTGGCTCCCAAGGGCACGCCCTTTTCCACAAGCGCAGCTCTCAGAGCCTCTATAACATCTACTGTGGGAATCTTGTTCTCACATTGTGCGGCACAGTTTCCACAAGTACTACACTGGAAAATGATGTCTCTCATTTCCTCGCTTGGCTCAAGTTCTCCTTCAAGAACTGCTCTGGCCATCCACATCTTGCCAGAGTTATAGAAGCCTTCCCACTTGTACTTATTTCCAGCAGGGCATCCCGTAACTATACCTTCATAGAGGACGCCTCCATGCTCACCTAGTCCTTCCTTATCAGGCTCACCGGAATAGGCAAATCTGCAGGCACCACAGTGAATACATCGATAAATCTGTTTTCTCATTTTTTGTAGTCTTTCCATTTTTCACATTAACCTCCTTTAAGGAATTGCAAGTCTTCCAGGATGCATGATGTAGTTTGGATCCCAAATCGCCCGAATCTTCTTCAAATACTCATGATAGGTTTTCGCCCTACTGTACATCATGGGAGCATGCACGTAAGGATCAGGCCTATACTCAACCCAACCCTTATCCAAGAAAATCTCAGTGGTCTCACGATTCAATTCCTGAACCTTGTCTACATCACCCGGCTTAGAAGCGTCGAAGCACACAATAGGCATACAGATAGCCTGCCTGCAGTGGTCAATACTTGCAATCCACATCACAGGCGGGAAACCGTACTTCACCATCTTCTCATTGTAAATCTCCGCGAATTCGGCGCAATCCTTCCAGGGCGTATACCACGTGATGAATAAGAATCCAGCATTCCAAAGCGAGTAGGGAATAGCAATCTTGTTTGGCTTCTTCAACCTGCTCGCAATCTGCTTCGGGTGAAGCTTCCACTGCGGTAACTTGTGACCAGTCCTAGCCTCATAACTCTTCATAATCTCATCGATGCGCTTACACACAAAGTCCAGTTCCTCTTGGCTATGCGCCCAAATCTCGAAGTTCATCCACCACTCAGAAATACCAAGCTTCTTATAGAACTCGTAATCCTTGGGAACCTTATCCTCAGGCCACCTCGTCATAACCAGAGGCCAGTTTCCTCCTTGAACCATGACGCAGTGATCAGCTATTCCCATTTCGTACTTAGAAACTTCAAGGGTGGCATCCTGCATGTCATAAGGATTATCCATTCCATACGCAACCACTGTCTTGAAGTGCGGGTGAGGTACAATTTTTACTGCGGCTTTTGTGACCACTCCCATGGTTCCCTGTGCTCCCAGAAATAGTCCTCCAATGTCTGGTCCCAAGCCCCATTTATAGAAAGGTTTTGCTCCGGGTAAGGCCCAGCTTCCGGTGTAGAGGACATCGCCGGTTGGAACTACCACTTCTGCCCCTAAAACCATGTCTGCCTGTGGCCCATATCTCCCTGTGACCATGCTAAATCCTCTTTCTAGGGCGTCACCCAAAACTGTTGCTGCTGGGGGGGCTCCGTCAGGCACTGGTGGTGCCCAGTCGGGATAGTGTTTTCTGAAGTATGCCCACACTGTTCCGCTTCTAACACCTGGCTCCACTACCATGTATCGACAGTCTGTGTCGACTTCTACGATTCTGTCCATTCTTGAAAGGTCTAGTAGTATTCCGCTGGGTGATATGAGTGGTGAGGCGAATCCTCCGCTTAGTCCTCCGGCCACTGGTGTTACTGGGATTTTGTTCTCGTTGGCTAGTACTAGTATTTTTCTGACTTCTTCTACGTATCTGGGTCGTACTATAACTTCGGCGGGTATGGATTCGAGGCCCATGATTCCTTTTGAAACATATGCGTAGCGCATTGGGACACTGTCGTTTACATACTCGTTTCCTACGATGCTTTTTAATGCGGTTATTATATCTTTTGTTACTGGGTTATAACTCAATTATTTTTTTCCTCCACGCTTGTTTGTTGCTTTGGGGAACGGTACAACGATTTACTGATATTCTTTATTAATATTTTGCCAATTTTACCATCTTGGTCTTCTTTGGGTTTTTGGTTCAGGGTGTTGCTTGGCTGGTTTTTGAGATTTTGGTTGTGCTGTTTTGGTGCTGGCTATCTTTTTTCATAGCTCCTTAGTGTACTTAATGACATTTTTATGTAATTTACTACATCATGCCCTAGGGAGAAGAAGCCCCCAATCAATATAAACTTTATCACAACTATGACAGCCAAAAACTTGAAACACCAAAAAATAGATGGATTCAAGAAAAAACGATACCCCTTCAAGAAGTGAGCCTATTCCCCTTTCCACCACTTCTAATATACCCATTTTTTAGAATACCCCTAGCCACTGTTCTTCGCCGTTTTCCCAATAGTGAACTGCGGAGACTAACCTGTTTTCCTCCGTTTGTTCCTCCACATAAAGGCTTTTTATAATTATTTTGTAGGTTGTACCACACTTATTGCATTTTATTTTATAGGTTTTAATGTTTAGCAGATTTTTTCCCTCTTTCTCTGTCACGTCCTGCCTGTCTAAGAGTTGGAGGTCGTCTTCATTCTCATTTCCGCATTTCATACATTCCCTAAGTCTGAATGCTTCCATGCCCCGTCTTCCCAGAGGTATATAAGCTTTCTCTGGCAAATCTTTTAGACCCATAATCCTTCACCTAACATAATTTTTCCCTGAGCACGTTTTAGATTACAAGTTCTAACGGGTACTTATAACTATCGACATATACTCTAAACCTTTTGGTAGTCAAATTTTTTGGAAGGAGTATTCTAGGAAAAATTAAAATTGGTATGGTATTTAGTTAATTAAAATGTTGAAGGTGTTTGAGCTTTATGCAGGCGGTTATTTTGGCTGGAGGCAAGGGCACACGGCTTAGGCCCTTAACGGTGAACACTCCCAAACCCTTGGTTCCTGTGGGCGGTATCCCCATAATGGAGTATACTATAAGGCTTCTGAAAAAGTATGGTGTAAAGGACATTATCATTTCTTTGGGCTACCTGAGTGAGAAGTTTGAGGATTATTTTGGGGATGGTTCAAGGCTTGGGGTTAACTTGACTTATTCTTACGAGGAGACTCCTCTGGGCACTGCGGGTGCAGTTAAGCATGCTCAAAAATTCATTTCGAATACTTTTATTGTTGCTAGCGGCGACGTTTTAACCGACATTAACTTGTCTGATTTTCTAAATATGCATCGCAGGAGCGGGGCCCCGGCCTCAATTGCTTTGACTAGATCCGTCAGTCCCACGGCGTTCGGCATTGTTTTCCAAGATGAGGATGGTTTCATAACACGCTTCCTTGAGAAACCGGGTTGGGGCGAAGTTTTTAGTGATATTATAAACGCTGGATACTACGTTATGGAGCCAGAGGTTTTGGAACTAATTCCGGAGAATAGGGAGTATGATTTCAGCAAGGACGTTTTTCCCAAAATGGTTTCTAACAGCCAAAAATTGTTTGGATATAGAATTAATAATTATTGGATGGATATAGGGACCCCCCAAAAATACCTTGAGGCTAACTATGATGTTCTTAAGGGTTCTCTAAAAATTGACCTTCCCTACAAGAAGTCTAAGGACGGTTTATGGATGGGGGAAAACGTTAGAGTGTCTGAGGATTGCGAGATCTATCCGCCTGCGGTGATTGGTGACTTCTGCCGTTTAAGCAAGGGAGCGGTTATTGACCGCTTTAGTGTATTGGGAGCTGGCTGCTATGTGGGTGAGGAAGCCCACATTAGTCGCTCCGTTATTTGGAATAACACCTCCATTCACAAATCAGCATCGCTTCGCTCCTGTGTGATTGGCTCAAGATGTGAAGTGGGTGAGAAGAGTAAGGTGCTCGATGGAGCTATTATTGGTGATGACTGTATTTTGGGTCCAGAGAGCATCGTGCAGGAAAACATTCTCATCTGGCCCGACAAGTTAATCCAGAAGAACAGCATCGTAAACATGAATGTTATATGGGGCGTTATGTGGAAGAAAAGCCTATTCGGGGATTACGGTATTTCCGGTCTTGCCAACTTGGAAATCACTCCGGAGTTCGCCACAAAGCTGGGTGCAGCTTTCGGCACATATTTAGGTGAGGGTTCCAATGTAGTGGTGGGTAGGGACACTTATCTCATATCTCGGATGATTAAGAGGGCAATGATAGCGGGGCTCCAATCTGCGGGTGTGAACGTCTTCAACCTCAGAGTTTTGCCCACGCCACTGATTGAGGAAGCTGTGAGGGCTAATAATGCGCGTGGAGGGGTTTCGATAAGCGTTCCCCGAGAAAACGAGAATGTAATAAATGTCAGACTGTTTGACTCTGAAGGCATAGATCTGAATGTGGCAGAACAGAAAAAGGTGGAGGACATATTCTTTAAAGAAGCTTTGAGGAGAAGCAAATCCGTGGATGTGGGTGATATACTTTACCCCACCCGGTTTGTGGAATCCTACTTGGAAACTTCAAGGAACTACATAGACACGAAACTGATTTCTTCAGCCAAAATGCGTATAGTGATAGACTGCGCTGATGGCAGCAGTTCCATGATTGCGCCAACGTTTCTCAGGGATCTAGGATGCGAAGTAATTTCCATTAACGTTTCCTTTGGAGAGTCCGCTCCTAGGAGAACTCTACCTTCCGCTCCAAATTCTCTTCACACTCTTAGTAAGACTGTTAAGGCCCTCGATGCAGATTTGGGTGCCACTTTTGATAGTGATGCAGACAGGGTGTTATTTGTTGATGAGAAGGGGGAAGTGGTAAGTGGTGACACTTCAGTGGCTCTTCTCGCTCTGGCTGCTCTAACGGAATTTGGAAGGGGAAGCAAGATAGTGGTTCCCATTAGTACCAGTCAGATAGTGGATATTTTAGTTTCTGAACATCAGGGAGAAGTGATTAGAACTAAGCTGGGACTAAGACCATTGGCAGAAGCCGTTATAAGAAACAAGGCAGTTTTTGGAGGGGACGAGACCGGAGGCTTCATCTTTCCTCAGATACACCCATTTAGGGATGGAGTAATAAGTGTCGCTAAGCTCACAGAATTCTTAGCGAGAAGAGGCCAATCCCTATCTGAAATTATAGGAGAGATTCCCAGATTTTACACGATGAAGGAATCCATACCAACTTCACTTCAACACCGAGGTGTAATTATGAGAACAATTCTGGAGAATGCTGAGGGGGAATCCTTTGATACAATCGACGGAATAAAAATCTACCTCGATAAGGGCTGGGTTCTAATACGCCCCTCCTCAGAAGAACCCGTATTCGACATTTTTGTGGAGGCACAAACCGAGTCTAAGGCTAAAGAAATCATCAAAAACTACACCAAAGAAATACAAGAAATCCTCGTAGAAATCGAAAAAAGCACATACAAGGCATAAACCAAACACTATAATATTTAGAAATTTCATAATAATTTCTACATGAATAGGGAATGGCGATTTTTGGGGAAACCTATTTTCATAAAAATCTCATAAAGGGGGAGTGTTCAAAATGCCAAAGAACTTTATAAAAATTTTACCATGTCTTATCCTTTGGGCTTTATTAATGCAGCAAAAGACTCTAGCACTATTGTGGATAGTATTTCGAAATAAGCTTTTGGAGGTTCGGATACTCCTCTAACGCCCATATGTAGAAAACTCTTCTGATTGGTTTTTTCTCTTCCCACAATTTTGATAACTTCATCTGCGATTCTAGCTAGGGTGGAGTCCTCCCAAGAGGTTATAGCGACAACTTTTCCCCGAGACTCCTTGGCAGCCTTGGCCACAGTTATAACCTCACTGGTCTCACCACTTCCTGAAATGGCTATTAGTAAGTCTCCCTCCACTATGGGCGGGATGAGATCCGTCATCTCGATGCTTATAAAGTAGACCTTGTAGCCCTTGGGTAGCAGCCGCATTGCAAACATCATGCCCGCGAAAGAAGACCTACCCTTACCCGTAATAAATATCCTATTTGCTTTTTGGATGTAGTCTTCAAGCTTTTTGAATTCATCAAAGTCTATCATGGTCAAGTTTTCTTGTAATTTTTTGAATGTGCTGTTTATCGCACTAGTAAGTTCCTCGCCTTTTTTCATTCATTGTTTCCTCCTCATATCTTTTTCATATAATATATCCTTACAGTATATAATTATTATGCAGTTTTTCATTTCTTTAAAGTCACTTTAAAATTTTCTACCATATCACTTGCATTTCTTCTCTATAAAAGGAGGGGCGGAGAATATATCAACCATGCTCACAAGAGGATGCTTTTTTGAGCTCCTTCCCTGATTTAGTCCCAAAGGTAAACGTAGATGAGTAAATCTACATCGCCATACAGTGTTAAGGGTGATAATCTAGATACAAATGGCAAATTTTTATTTATCTGAGTTACTTTCAATATTTCATATTTTTCCTAAGCGCATCGAGACTAGAGAAATAGTTAGTTTTAGGGTGCAAGAATTGAAGAGAGTTTTTGTGACTGGACAAATAGCTGAGGAGGCGCTTCAACTTCTCAGAAGGGACGCAGAGGTTGAAGTACATCCAAAAGAAGCCAGTCCCGAAAAGGATGAGCTCATCAAACAGGTAAAAAGGGTTCATGGACTCGTGACTTTGCTCACCGACAGAATAGATGCTGAGATAATTAATCAGGCTGTAAATCTGGAGGTCATCTCCAATGTTGCAGTTGGCTACGACAACATAGATGTTGAAGCTGCTACCAAAAAGGGAATCTATGTGACAAACACTCCCGGCGTTCTAGACGACGCTACAGCCGATTTGACCTTTGCACTAATCCTAGCTATTGCCCGAAGAATACCCGAAGCGGACTCCTTTGTGAGAGCTGGACTGTGGAGGGGCTGGCACCCCAACCTGTTTCTTGGAACGGACCTAAAAAACAAAACCCTGGGAATCATTGGTCTAGGAAGAATCGGAACCGCTGTGGCACAGAGAGCAAAATGCTTCAAAATGAACATTCTCTACTACCAACCCACCAGAGACCCGGAGAAGGAAAAAAGCCTGGGCGCAAGATACGTCTCCTTAGAGGAACTCCTATCCCTATCCGACTTTGTTTCCCTCCATGTTCCTCTAACCAAAGAAACCCGAGGCATGATTGGCAAGAAAGAAATAAACAAAATGAAAAAAACCGCCTACCTAATAAACACTTCCCGTGGACCGGTGATAGATGAGACAGCCCTCTGCGAAGCTCTGACCGAAGGCAAAATAAAGGGAGCAGCCCTAGACGTTTTCAATGTGGAACCAATCAGCGCCAACAATCCTCTACTAAAGTTAAAAAATGTGGTGTTAACGCCACACATAGGCTCTGCCACCCAGGAAACCAGAACAAGCATGGCAGTTTTAGCCGCCGAAAATATGATAATTGCTCTAAGGGGCGAGGTTCCCCCCTGCCTTGTTAACCCCCAAGCCTTAAAACACAGAAAAAGAGGGACAGAACCAACAAACTTATAACTACATTTATACTCAAAAAGTAAAACTCTTTTCCCAATAAGGGAATGGCAACTTTTTTATAAATCTTAATTCTTCTGGAGTGCAAAAGTATCTTATTCACAAAAAATAGAATCTGAAAGATCTAATATGAGAAATATTTTGTTTAAAGGTGATGAGATTGCCCAAAGAGGGTCACATATCATTTGAAGAATTAAAGGTGGATTTCGGCTACAGCACATTTGAAGGAAGCCTTTTTCTATACACTGAGGAAGAAAACAAATTCCGGCAAGAATTTAGAAAATTTGTGAAGAGAGAAGTGGAACCAGTAGCCGACAGAATAGACCGCGAAGAAAACTTCGACCTAATACACGAAATACTCAAAAAAATGGGAAAAGCAGGATACTACAGCTTGGCTTTCCCCAAAGAAATAGGAGGCGGCGGAAAAGGACTAGTCTACAGAACCATAATGGGCGAAGAACTAACCGCCATAAGCTACGCCACCGCAGTGACCTACGGAGCCTCAGCCGCCCTTTACGCCATGCCCATCATAAAATTTGGAACAAAAGAGCAGCATGAAAAATTCCTAAAACCAATAATGCACGGAGAAAAACTGGGAGCAATAGCTATGACCGAGCCCGGAGCGGGATGCGACGTGGTGGGGGGAATGCGGTGCAGCGCCAAAAAAAGCGGAGACGGATACATAATAAATGGAGAAAAAAGATTCATAACCAACGGTTCAAAGGCGGACTACCTTCTGCTATACGTGATAACTAACCCCAATGTTAAACCCAACGAGGGAATAAGCGCATTCATATTCCCCACAAACACTGAGGGCTTCAAAGTTATAAAAGACTATGAACTAATGGGAAGACGGGGCTCAAAAAATTCCCACTTGGCCTTTAAGGACTGCTGGGTTCCCGACATCTGCCTCCTAGGACAAGAAAATAAGGGCTTCAACATTCTCATGAGTGGGCTTGACGGAGAAAGAGTTTTCGCAGCCAGCCAGTACATGGGAATAGCCCGATCAGCGTTTGAAATCGCCCTCAAATACTCTGCTGAAAGAATGCAATTCAAAAGGGCCATAAGAGAATTTGAAGGAGTAAGCTTCAAACTAGCGGAAATGTACTCTCTGCTTGAAGCCTCAAGACTATTAGATCTTAGGGCTGCAAGAATGATTGACGCTGATCGTAGAGCCACAAAGGAGGCGGCCATAGCTAAATTCTTCGCTGCAGACGCAGCTGTGAAGATCTGCTCAGAAGCACTACAGATACTGGGAGGAATAGGCTACACCAAAGAGTACCCCATAGAAAGATACTACCGGGACGTAAAAATAGGACAGATAAGCGCCGGAAGCTCCGAAATTATGCGCTTCCTCACCCAGAGGGAACTATTCCGAGAAATTGGCCTATAAACCCAACCAACCCCTTCCCTCCCCCTATTTTCTTCCTTTAAAAGCTTTTTAGACCATGTATTGCCAAACTCTATAGATGGCGAATTCTCGATTTTTGAGTATCTCGGCTTTGGTTCTTTTCCCCGAGGCCACTTCCAGAATCATTTTGAAAATTCTTTCCCCAGCCTGTTTCAGAGTCTCCTTACCTTCCAAAACGCTGCTCACATCGATATCTATATTGTCACCCATCTTCTCAAATGTACGGTGGTTGCCAGTTATTTTGATTACTGGAGCTATGGGGCTTCCTGCGGGTGTACCCAAACCAGTGGTAAAAGTTATTAGCTGCGACCCCGCAGCCGCCAGGCCAGTGATTGATTCAACGTCCAGTCCCGGCTCATCCATAAGATACAACCCTTTACCAGGAGGCCTCTCCGCATAGTCCAATACACCCTGGATGGCTGAGTATCCCGCCTTGCAAATGTTTCCCAGTGATTTCTCCTCTATGGTAGTTATACCGCCAGCAATATTTCCAGGGGTTGGTTGTGAGCCCCGAGGATCAATGCCCATAGAGAGAACCTTGTTTATGTATTTGTCCACAGTGGCATAGATTTTCTTTTTAACCTCCTCATTTACTGCTCTTCTCGCCAGGAGGTGTTCGGCTCCTATCCACTCCGTGGCTTCTGGCAGAATAACTGTTCCCCCAGCTTGCACCACCATGTCTGCCGCTACCCCTACTGCGGGGTTTGCCACTAGTCCTGAGGTGGCGTCGGATCCGCCGCACTCCAAACCCAGTATTAGTTCGCTTAGGTCACATTTTTCTCTGGTATACTCGGAAGCCTCCTCAGAGAGGGTCAACAGTATTTCTGTTCCTCTCTCGGTAGCTTTTAGGGTTCCTCCCTCGTCTTGGATGTTTATGTATTGCACTGGCTTCTTGGATTTTGCAATCTCGTCGGCGACGAGTTTAGCTGACATGTTTTCGCATCCTAACCCCACCACTAATGCGGCTGCAACATTGGGGTTTTTTCCAAAACCTACTAGGGTGGACAGCACCCGCATGAAGTCTGCTCCTAGGTGCCCGCACCCCATGGGATGTGTGATGTAGACTGCTTCTTCTACATTGTTGGCTACGTTTAATGCGACTTGGTTGGCGCAAACCACGGTTGAAATTACCAGGATGTTGTTTCTTGTTCCAACTGTTCCGTCGTCCCTTCTGAATCCTTGGAAACTCATTTCTTTTCCCTCCTTTCCTGAACCAGTTCTTTGGAGTAGACACTTTCCACATTGTGGACGTGGACGTGTTCTCCCTCATTGATGGGTTGGCTGGCTAATCCTATTACTTCACCGTATTTAATTACTTTCTCTCCCCTGGGTATCTTTATTATAGCGAACTTGTGGCCGAATGGAATTTTCTGCTTTACTTCGATATTCTTTGTTTTTCCACCTATATTTACGGGGACACTTGTTCCCTGTTCTACGTCTTCAATGACGGTTGCCACATTGTCTTTGGGCTCCATAACAATTGCTTCTTTAACCATACTAAACTCTCCAAAACATTAATTCCCACTTTGTAAATAAATAGGTAAACAGTTATTTGAAAATGATTAGTCTCTTTTGGCTATTTACTCTTTTCTAAATATTTCTTGTATTGGTAAAGGGCGGCTATGGCTCTTGCCGCATTCTGAACAGAGCTTATTACTGGTATTCCCGATTTTTCAAAAACTTCTCTGGCTGCCTGAACCGTGTCGTAGTCTCCAAAGCTTGAGAAGATGATGGTTTTTTCCCGGTGTTTATCAATTATTCTTTTGTAAACCTTATAGAAGGGCACCAAATCTAAACCCATGCCATTCTTTTTAACCAATATTCCGGGAGGTGAGGAAATTATTAGTAAACATCCCACGTTTTTATCCTCAAGAACTGCTTCCAGTATTTGGGAACCAATCTGCAGCATGGCTGGACCAATATCCACAGGGTTTTTGATGGATGTCCAGTAGGGAGCGATCCTTTTCATCTTTTCAGTTGTTTGAGGCTCAAAACTAGCCAGTTCCATATGCAATTTTTCTAGTTCGTCGCAGGTCATGGCAGCCAGTGAACCCGAATTAGTTATGATTGCGATTCCTTCACTTTTGGGAAGGGGCTGAGTGGCCAAGACTTTTGCAAAGTCAAGGAGTTCTTCAACGCTGTCCACCCTCAGTGCTCCGGTCTGTTTGAGAACCGCGTCAAATATTCGATCATCGCCAGCAAGGCTTCCCGTATGGCTCTTCACCGCTCTGGCACCTGCTTGAGTTCTTCCACTTTTGAGAACTAGAATCGGCTTACTTCTGGATACTCGTTTAAATGTTTCAATAAATTCTCTTCCTCTCCCCTTTTTTATTCCTTCCAAGTACAAACAGATAACTCTGGTTTTATCGTCTTTTTCCAAATAGTTTAGGATGTCTACTTCGTCAACATCACACTTGTTACCCAGCGTTACGATTTTGCTCAGTCCAAACTCATTGGCGGCGGCCCAATCTATTATTACAGTTCCAAATATACCCGACTGAGCTATGAAGGCTACGCTTCCCTCCTTTAAACTATTTATATCGATTTCAGCTGTGGTAAATCTGTTTGACACGTTGGTTACACCAACACAGTTTGGACCTATGACCCGGATTCCGTTTTCCCTAGCTATTCTCACGATTTCTTCTTGTCTCTGTTTGCCAACATCATCTACCTCGGCGAAGCCAGCGGAGAGAACTATCACATGCTTTACTCCTTTCTCAGCGCATTCACGCATGGCAGTTGGGGCGGCTTCGCTTGGAACAAGAAAAATTGCTAAATCAACGACTTCCGGAATATCCCTCACAGATTTGTAAGCCTTAACACCCATCACCTTATCGGCACTAATGTGTACTGGATAAGCTCTCATATCGGTGCGGGCAAGAATACTCTTTGTTACAAAGTATCCAAATCTAAGCTTTTCACTAGCACCTATTATAGCCACAGACTTGGGACTGAAGAATTCCTCAAGGCTCGAGTTTTCCCTCAAAATTCTCACCATCAACCCGTCTATCTTTTCAAAACGGTTTCTTCCTAGGATTTAACCTTTTGCACCATCCTGCGAGATAACTTATTTAGTACGTGTAGGTTTTAGTGAATTAGGACTCGAAACTATTTAATGCGAGATAAACTTAATTTTAAGGATGATGTGTACATATTTGGATGGGATTAATACGAGAGAAGCCATGTTTTATAGAAAGTTGGAAGATAACAAGGTGCAGTGCCACCTTTGCCGCCACGAATGCATCATTGCAGATGGAAAAACTGGAATCTGCGCCGTGAGAGAAAATAGGGCAGGTACCCTGTATTCGCTGGTCTACGGAAAAGTGGTTTCCATAAATGTGGACCCAGTGGAGAAGAAGCCCCTATACCATTTCCTTCCCGGAACAGATACCTACTCTATTGCTACACCAGGTTGCAACTTTAGGTGTGAACACTGCCAAAACTACGAAATTTCTCAAATGCCCAGAGATAGACGTATGATAGTGGGAGAGAGTTTAACTCCCACAGAAATTGTCAGAGACGCCATAGCACAGGGGTGCAGGAGCATCTCCTATACTTATACTGAACCCACAATATTTTTCGAATACGCCTATGACATCGCTAAAATCTCAAGCAAGGAAGGACTGAAAAATATTTTTGTCACCAATGGGTACATTGGTGAAGAGGCGCTTAGAACCATTGCTCCCTACTTGGATGCTGCAAACATTGATTTGAAAAGTTTCAGCGATGAGTTCTATCGCAAAATATGCGGCGCCAGATTGGAGCCGCTGCTTGAATCAATCAAACTTTACAAAGAGTTGGGGATTTGGATAGAGATAGCCACGCTCATAATCCCCGATCTCAACGACTCCGACGATGAACTGAGACAGACTGCGCGCTTCATAAAAAGTGTGGGTGAAGATATACCTTGGCACGTTACGGCCTTCTACCCCGCCTATAAATTGACTAGGAAACCACCCACACCTCCAGAAACCCTGCGTAGGGCTAGGAGGATCGGGTTAGAGGAGGGTTTAAGATATGTTTATGAGGGCAACATTCCAGGCGAGGAAGGATCAAATACCTTCTGCTACAATTGTGGGGAAATGTTGATTCGCAGATACGGCTTCAGCATTTTAGCAAACAAAATTAAGGATTCAAAGTGCCCCAAATGCGGAGCCAAAATTGATGGCGTCGGGCTGCCATAGCAGACTTCCACCCCTTTTAAAATAGAGGCTAAATTTCTGGAGGCCACTGTTTAATTATGTCCAGACGAATAAGAGATTTTACTTTTGGCTACTATTTTTTCCTATGGCTTCTATTCTTTTCCTTGTTTCTTCAATCTTATCCTTTAATCCGGCTTTGCTGTAGAAGCTGACTGCGCTCTCGAGGAGTTCTCTCGCTTTTTCAGGTTCATTGTCGTGGAGGTGTTGTTGGGCGAGTTCAACATAGTAGTCGCCTTTTTTCGAGAGAAATTTTATTAGTTGGTCGCTTGCTTTATCATCAGACAATTTATCACATCCCAATCTAACTTAATACCTATTTAGTTTTCTGCACTAATTATGTTTTTGGTTTTTTTTCTCTAATTATACTCTCTAAATGCATTAAAACTATATGTAATGTTAAATTTGCTGTGTTTGTGTTTATTTCCTCCTAACATTTTTTTCTTTCATTTTTTGATAAGATTGGTTCTTTCCGCTTTTGAAGTTGGGAAAAGAAGCAAAAACGTAAATTTAAAATTGAAGCCCATATGTTCAAGCAGGGCTCCTTATGACTGGTTTTTGTGCTGTTACAGCCCTGGCCCGTCGCATCTGCATGCCCTCCAGCCCAGTTTTTTACACATTTTTGTGCTAAAATTAGGAGCTTCCCTAAAAGAACTCAACCACAAAAAAGAGAATCCCACAAAATGGGAGTACCGCTTGAACATATGGTTGAAGCTACTTAAAATCGAAAAATTTTTACTTCCCAACTGCAATTTTTTTGGGGAACGCTTTTATCAGAAATTTTTTATATTTAAATCCTCAAGGACACCATAAACGTGCTTCTAAGTTTTTGATGGCGGCTTTCCCTATGGGTGAGGAAAAGGTTGTTAAAAGTGTTTACCATATTTGTCCCTGCCTCTTCAAATATCAAGGGGAATATTTTTGCCTCGGGAGGAGTGAACTTCACCCATTATCCCTTGTTTTGCCCGTCCATGTTGAAATAGATTTGCCTACAAATGATGAGAATGCCTGTTATGATATTTTATATGCTGACAATTCTGGACTCATCCGTTGTGGCTCCACGGGTTTGCCGATTAGAGTGAGAGGGAAACTAGTATTTGAGGAAATGTTTAGTGAATTGTACAGGTTGGCTACCAGTCTATTCGATCCCGAGAACATCTGTAGGGAGTGCATGTACAATTTGCTCAGCTTTGAGAAGATTCACAGAAAACTACTCTTCCTATTTTTTACATCAGGTGCCCAAAAATGTGTAGAATTTGAAAGGACGTTAAGGGAGACAGTTGAGAAAATGCAAGTTTGCGAAGGAGACTCTATTGTTAAAATGAAATTCTCTGGTAAAATAAAAGAGGTTTTCAAAAGTAGAATCAAAAAATTGCCCACCGTTTATATTCTTGATGAGAAGAAAAAAATTGGTGAAATTGTGGGATTTCTCGATAGGAAAGAGCTGGAAAAAATTTTGAGAAAAATATTAGGCCTAGACACTTAATCATTTACCGTCATGAATAACTTCCTTCATGTAATCCATAAACCTCTTAAACTCTGCTTCTGCCCCAGAACCATAAAGGCTCATTATTTTCTGGTAAGCTTGATATTTTCTCCCCTTTTCTTTCATGAATTTATTCCAAGTATAGGCTCTTATCCAAGCCCTCAGAGAATTGGAGATGGGATTCAAATTTTTAAGCCAAGGAAATGTAAGTTTCACCTCCACATTGCCTTCCTCCTTTTCTATAAATTTGTAAGATCCCTCACCGAAACACTCGGCTACCGCCTTTTTCTGGTCTCCAAAAAATTCCATACTTATTATGCCTAACTCCATTGTTGGTAAACCATCTTCGACAGCAAATTGTGGAAGGTCTTTCTCTATATTGTTCGTGTCCAGTTTAATAGATTCATACTCTTTGGTTCTATCCTCCTTATTTCTGTACTTCTTCCACAGTTCAGGCGCCAAGAGCGCCAATTCTACGCTCATCATCTGTACCTGCCAATAAAGGTTAAACTGAGCTACATATTCTTCCAAAACCTTCTTGGCGGCTTTTTCAATGTCAAATTCTTCTCCGCCCTTCTTTAGAATCTCTTTGAATCGCTCAACCATAGTCTTTGATGGAATTTTCCTCCCCAAAGACTGAAGAAACACATAATTTATCAGTTTTTTAACCGCTGGAGTTTCATCATCCCAGAACGCCAAGTCCATGTAGGTTTCCACCAACTCGCTACCACTCTTGAAAAAGGGATCAACCTGAAACTCTTGACAAACCTCCTCCAGAATAACTTTATCCGTTTGAAAAAGCGGGTGTGGGGTTTCAAGAATCTTTTCAAATTTTTTATAATTCTTAACAATCTTTTCCATTTTTTGCTCCAGTTCCCGGAAAATTTCTAGTTTTTTGGCTAGTTGCCTTAACTGTTCCTCTAATACTGGTTTCTCGTCTTTTATGAACTCGATAATTTTCTCTATGGTTTCTCGTTCACCCTTGGCTATGTCACAGATATTCTGGTATGCGTCCTTAACTCCAATGCCTAGCATTACACTCACTGGTGGGATTAAGCTAAAATTAGCTATCGTCTCGCTGAGATTGAAATTAACCTTTTTTTGCTCCTCATTCATAATTTTGTTCCAGACCCAGTTTTTCCTCTGCTCAACATACTTTTTTAGTTTGCCCAGAGAATCAATGGAATTTTGCTCCACATCAAGTTTCTTTTCCAGCTTTTCCAGCCTACTTTGGGTTTTTTTCGATTCCTTGGCGTCTTGGGATTTTTTGATGGAACTCAAATTCTTCATTAACTCATCATAAATACTCGTTATCTTATCCCTCAAATCCTTACAGTTCATCATGTTAATACTTTTCAATTCTCTTGTTAGAGCTTCGACTAAGTTAAAAGAGGTCCAAGCCTGATTTATCTCGCTGATGACCTTCTGGTAATTTTTGTACAATTCAACTGCCGGCACTGGTATTTTCAAACCTCATCACCTAAAAGTATTCCTCCCAATCCCTCCCCTCGAGCCAACATTTTCTTTATAGCCTCTTGTATTATGGACTTTGCCTCTAAAGCCTTTTCCACACTACTATTTATCGCGGTTTCCCTCTCAGATACCCTTTTAATTTCGGTGCTAACATCCTCGAGAATTTTGACATCTTCGTATTCCGTATCCTTCATGATGATTTTAAAGGCCTCATCCAACTTATCCAGAACCTGTGCTTCCTTCAGAAGGTATCCCAAAGTGGGATATATCGCGTTTAGCTCTTTTCCCACAAATCCCTTAACTAGTTCTTTCACAAAATCAAGGTATACCAAAGCCTCAGGTTCCTTCGTTTCTTGCTCTAGGTGTTTTAAAGCCAGCAATATTGCTGAGGCAACATCTTCTTTTAAGCAGAAAATGGCTTTCTCATTTATAAAATCTGCGATTTTTGCCCTGAATTGTTCCAAAGGCTCTGGAAATAGTGAAAACACGATATTCCTCTGGTATAAGGCTTCCTTGAGGCTTCGGTAGAGTTTATTAGTCCAATCGTCTATCTTTTTCCTAATGGTTTCTGTTTTTCTTCTACTAAACACCTCTTTTGTGAACTTTTCTGTATCAAAAACCTCCTCCTTAATCTTCTCAAAGAGCTCTGCTATAACCTCTTGCTCCACCGCTGGGATAACCTCTTTTATGACCTCCAACATTTCACTTTTTATAACATTTTTCTTCTTAAAATCATAAGTCAGGGCCGTTAGAGGAAACTCTTCCGATAGTTTGTCCATCATGCTCAAAGAGAGAAATTCCAGAATCTCCTCCTCTCTCTCAGAAACCTCGTCGCGAGAAACTGATCCAAACTTTGAACCCACACTATCCAAAAATTTCTCTCCATACCTCATTTTAATAAGAAAATCCTTTCTTCTTGTTCCCCACTCTCTAAGCTTCTCTCTTAACACGTTCTCCCACATGCTGAAATAGCTTCTTGGATCAGCAAGAAGGAGTGGGCAGGAAGGATTAATACTGAAGAGGCCTTCCGCACCAGTAAAAATGATGTGTTTAATCCAAGAATCATAAGATTTATCAGGGCCAGTTTTAAGTGGAACCAAAGTTCTCTGAATCCTCCACTCCGCCCCGTCTAATTTAATGTTTTGAACTGAGTACAACTCATCCAAATATTCCGATATCATTTCAGAGCATATACGCCTACTCTCAACAAATCCCTTCTTATCTACATAAAGAGCCCTCAGAATTAATCCCTGCTCTTTACTCGCCTTGGTGCAAGCTTCAGAAAAAACCTTCCAAGAATCGCCCAATTCCTCAGGACTTTTCACCAATTGGTTCACTTCGCCCCGTTTGAAGGCGGAGATACCTGTTCCCAAAAGAGTATCTAAGTTCGCTTCTTCCCCCGCTTCTCTCTTTTTTTCAACGCAATCATTTAGATGTTTAACTATGCTCGGCAACAGGAAATCTTTGAGAAAAACGAAAAATTCCCTTTTACCTTTATTCTTCTGCTCCAGCGTATCGATATCCAAGGAGTAGGAGGCCCCTGGTATCAGTGCAGCCCCAATGTAAAACTCGCGGAGCTCTCCGGCAACCTCGAATTTTTTGACACACCAACCAATTCCGCCAGAAGGATTAATTCCCCCAAAGAACACATCTTTGGCGGAGCCAGAATGCTCTCTGATAGCCTGCTCCAGTGCAAAAACCAAGCCCGTGGACATATCAATATCATTGGTTTTCCCGCCGCCAACAGTGTAGATGGATATTCCTGTTTTACCATCGCCAACAAGAATTTCAAGTATCCCAAAATTGCCACCGCGAGGAGACTCATTTTTGGCTGATTCTTCACATTCTACGCTTTCCAAAACCGGACACCAAGAACAATTCAGTATCGCTTCCTCAAAATATAAAATTATAACCGTCTCATAAAAGCTTATTGTTATCAACAAAGCCCATCAAAAAACTTAGTCACTTTCACCGAAAGGCAACAGTTTACTGGAAAGCCTGTCTCAGAACTTTTAAAAGGCGGTAACCAAAATTTTATATACAATCCTCCACCTTCGCAGCCCAAATCTATGAGTACATTTAATATTTAGACCGCCAGTTCACCAATCCTCAAATACTTCATCTTCTAACTCCAAATATTCTTGGAGTTCCTCCGTTTCGTCCGTTTCATTTGGACGCTCCTTTACTCTTTTGGCCCTTTTTCTTCTCTTCTTGGACGGTTTAGGCAAATAAGAACCTCCAGAGTTTAGGTGTATATATGTTATTCTCTCCTATTATATAAATTTATAATCAATCTAACAAACGGCTTCTCCATAGATGTGTACCTTTATTTAACTAGGCGTTCTAGATTTTCCCGCTCTTCCTCAGCTTCAGAGCTACATCCCTAAGCCCCAGCCGTGTGAGAGTTCGTTCAGTCGGTACACCTCTACTGTTCCACCCTCTAAGCCTATAGTAGGTGTCCAGAAGATTGTCGTATTCTTCCCTCTGAAGCAATTTCCCCTTCAGTGGACCAGTGGGTACAGGTTCGCGGAAAAATCTCTCCGGGGGATAGTCATCCTCCCTCGACATTCCCTTTAGTATATTAATGGCGCGTGTCAAGTTGTAGATGGCTTCCGAGCGTTCAAGAAGCTTCTTCAACGTGGTTTTTACTCCAGTCACCGCAGTATAGAATTCTGCGTAAATGTTTTCATCTACTGACAGCTCTATCCACTCCAACCTGCAAACTCCCAAACAGTCAAACAGAGGTCTTATGTGCTGGTGATATATCACTAGTTTCGCCCTCTCCTCCGCAGTCCACTTGTTCTGCATCTCTAAATCCTTGGAAATAACCCACGCTCTGGAGTGATGCGCCCCCACATCACAGGTGGCATAAGCAAGCGCCATTCCTGGAGAGGCCCTAGTATCATAAGCGCTCTGTTCCAGCCCCTTAGCCTGGATGGCAAATGGTTTCATTTCCCGCCACTTTTCTGTCACCGTCCTCACCCCTTCCGCAACTATTTCGCCTATCCCCTCCCTCTTGGCAATCATTTCAAGAATTTTGAGCAGCGCCTCGCCATCTCCAAATTTTAGCTCTATTCCTCCAGTGTCCTCTTTGGTTAAGATTCCCCTCTCATAGGCCTCCATTAGCAGGCCGACCAGATTTCCAGAGGATATTGTATCTATTCCCAAGTCATCACAGAGATTATTGGCTTTAATTACTGTTTTAAGATCTTTGATTCCACAAGCTGAACCCAACATTGCGGCGGTCTCATATTCCGGCCCTTCAACCACCACTTTAGTGTCTCCCTCCCTAATCACACAGTAATTTCCACAGGTCATGGGACACGCAAAACAAGCCCGATCAGTGGTTTTCACCTCCTCCATTTTATCTCCCCCTATCTCCTCAGCATGTTCAAACATGGTTTCTTGAAAGTTTCTCGTGGGCAAAACCCCTCTCTCATTGGCCCAAGCTATAACTTGAAGTGTGCCCTGTCTCTGCCAAATGTCCAGGAACTCATTCTCATAAATTGAATTGAACGAATCATAGGCGATTTCCATAAACCTGTCCACATCTGCAACCGGTATATCCTTAAATCCCCTGACCACTATGGCTTTTACTCTTTTGGATCCCATAATCGCCCCCATGCCTGTTCTTCCCGCATTCCTACCATAGTCTGAAGTGATACAAGCAAACTTCACCAGTTTTTCTCCCGCGGGACCAATGGATAACACATGGATACCGTTATCCCCAATATCCTTCTTTAAACGTTCCTCCGTGGCCAGCGCCCCCATTCCCCAGTATTCCTCCGCATCCCTGATTTCCACATCGCCATCGTCAATCATGATGTACACGGGTTTTTTGGAAACTCCACTTAGTGCAATAGCATCGTAACCCGCCTGTTTAAGTTCAGCGCCAAAGGCTCCCCCTACGCTGCTATCCGCATAGATTCTTGTGGCAGGAGAAATGGAAACTATGGTCATTTTCCCAGCAGAGGGAACCAAGAGGCCGGTAAGAGGACCGGAAGCAAAGAATATCAAATTATCTGGACCAAAGGGGTCCACGTCTATACCAGACTCCCAAACCTTTCTGGCGCCCCAACCTCTTCCCCCTATGTACTTAATAGCCCAATCCTTGTTCGGCTTTTCTTCACCAATTTTTTCCTTGGACAAATCTATCCTTAAAATCCGATTCATGTATCCACCCATCAATTTACCCTTTCCCTCCTAATCTTTAGACTGGTTCCTGTGGCTTCCCGACCTATCTTCTCGGGGAACAAACACTATAGCTCCTTTTGGACATATTAGGCACTGAGGGTCTCCGTTGCACAAATCACATTTTAAAGGGTAGGGAATGTCTGGATGCGTAAAGAGGGCTCCGAAGGGACATGCTTCTAGGCATTTTTTACACCCGGTACATTTTTGGGGGTTGAGCTTAACTGTTCCCTGCTCAATGGTGATAGCCCCCTCGGGACACGCTTCCATGCATGCTGGTTTCTTACACTGTCTACAAACCACTGGCTTATTTATTCCTGGCTCAGGGAAAAGAGTTTGTACCCTGATTCTTGATTTCTTGGGGTTGTTTACTTTAAAATGATACAAACTGCAAACAAGCTCACATATGTGGCAGCCCGCACATTTTTCGGGTATCACCTTTAAAGTCATCTGGGAACTCTCCTGGCTCAATCGTGAACCATCCCTTTAATTTTCATCTAGCTAAATATTTAGCGGCTATGAAAGCTTTTTGTATATGCCTAAAATAATTTTTCTGAAATTTTGTGTAGTTATATCAGTGTTTATGTCTCTTTTTCCGCTTCTGTTGTTTCCCTTAATTTCTTTAGGACTTGGTCTTTGGTCTTCTGGTCTCTGAATGCTAGTTTTCCCTCGGAGGATATGTAGAGTTTAGAGGTTTCAGCTTCTACAAGCGGCCCCACTTTTCTGAAGTCAATATCCTGTCTTGCCCTTAATCCCTTTATGGCCTCAAAAACATTGTTTCCCTCTAATGTTATTTTATTTATTCCCTCCACTCCGCTAAATTGTGAGTCACATGCAAAAGCCACTTTTTTAACTGTGTCTTTTTCCGCAAATTCTTGCAAAACATATGGTGGGAAGGTGTCAGGTTGAAATTTTGTTTTTAGTGCTTTTTCTAGGGCCCTTTTGAATTCTCCACCTTCTTTCTCAGACTCCGCGTCTATTAGCAGTTTCCTTTTCTCCATGTCTAAAATGGATCTTACGCGGGCTACTCTATTCACCACTCTATACTTAAAACCCCATTGTTCTATTAGTACGGGCTTATCCTCATAAGAATATACTATGTAATACTCCTTATCTTTTGAAATTTCATAAACTTTGAGAAATGATTTATCAATGTGTTTTTTCAGGATGCCGTTAAGAGAATTTTCCAAGTCTTTGACATCGATGTTCCCGATGGAATTTGAATAGCTGTAAACCGCCCACAAACCAAATTTTAAAGCCAAATTTATATCGTAGAGAAGCAGAAGTTCTAGGAACTTTGCCACTACTAATTCTTTTCCATCTAGTATATTTATGATTTCGTCGATACCTGAATTTTCAAGGATTCCAAACCCCCAACCAGAAACCAGTCTCCGGATCATCTTTTTGCTCAAAGGCTTAAAGAGAATCTGCAGAACATCTTTACTCAACTTTACCCTTTTGTGTTCCGCGTAACTCAAGAAACTCACCGTGGAAACCCATTTTTAACACGAACAGGAAACAACTCTATGAAACTTAATTCTTACCCTTCTAAAATAGGTTTAATCTCTACTATTGTAAATAATCTTTTGGAGGTTTGGACTCTCACCGAAATATTTTTCCTAATAAAAACCTAAGATTTAGTTACTTAAATTTATAACTAAAAAATGAATTGATTCGCACATCTTCACGTTCCCTGTTGGGGCTGATTCAATGATAATAGACGCTCATATTCACCCTTATTTTAACAGAACTGGCACTAAGGGACTGGGTTTCGTGGGGAACTTGGAAGGCGTACTAGCCTATTACTCATTAAAGTATCTGAGGAATGAGTTTGGTGTGAAAAGACTTGGATACTACCTTATGGAACGCATGTTCAGAAACGGTATTGGAAGAGCAATAGTGTCGCCATTTTTCCCCTACATAACACCCATTGTGAAGAGTTTGATAGACATTTTTCCGGAAACCTTTATGGGTTTCTGTTGCGTGGATCCCCACGATTCTAAGGCGGGGCAAATTCTAGAATTCCATATAAGGCAAGGCTTCAAGGGTTTAAAGCTTCACGCCGTGCACCAAAATTTCTGGCCAAATGAAGCTATGCACATTTGGGAGAAGGCTGAAAAGCTCAATATTCCCGTCCTCGTCCACTCAGGGAAAATATGGCAGAATGATACAGACAACTCCAATCCCCTATACTACAGAGAAATTATTGATCAGTTTCCAAGATTAAAACTTATCATTGCACACTTGGGCGGAACCTTCGAGAAGGAGGCATTAGAGTTGGCAAAGAAATATGATAACGTCTACTTAGACACATCCGGCGGAACAGCTGAAAAAGTTATGATTGCCATAAAAGCCTTGGGCAGTGAACGGATCATTTTTGGAAGCGATATGCCCTTTATTCCATACGGTGATCCACAGTACGAGGTTAACAAAATTCGAAATTTAGATATAAGTAACGAAGAAAAGCAACTTATTCTGGGCCAAAATATTTTAAGACTAATCAAACGCTAAATCACCAGTTCACAAGCTCTACCAAAACAGCGTCTCACTTTTTATTTTGAGGCAGGACAAGTTATCTCTCAGCATTATGATTTGACATATTTGTAGAAGGCGCAGTGCAAATCCTTAATTATAGTGTATCTAAAATCTATGGACGTTTTCCCTATCACTGATTCCTCTACTGCCTGCATAGCGCCCGCAAACAGCTCCTTGTTTCCCTTCTCGAAAGATTCTAAAAGTTTTTCGCTGGCCTTAAAAATTGGATTCTCCAAAAGCTCAGAAAAGCGGTCTCTCCTTCCCTTAATAAACTCTATGGCTTTTCGCGGGGGCTCAAGCAGATTTATTAAAATGGACTGCGCAACCATGTCAAAAACATATTCTGCAGCCCGCTTAAAATCACCCGACCTAAGAAGCGAACTGACAGAATCAGCAGCACTCCTCGCCGCGTCCTGCAAATCCTCTCTAACATTCTGTACCATAGCCTCAAAGGCCTCCATATCCTTGCTACTAGGCGCACTAAGATATCTCTCAGACAAAATATAACCTCCAAAACATAAAACCGATGATAAAAAATAACTAACTACCTTTTTTAACATTATCGGCAAATGGGTCAACGCCAAACATAGGAAAGACTTATCCTGGGCATCCCTTAAGCGAAACCATAAGGAACAGCCCGCGTTTTTTCCCTAGTTTTGCGGAAAAACATTTGACTGGTCTATCGTCTAAAAGGCTTACCTAGAGAAAAGAAGCCCAAAAAAAGCCTTTTTTCATATCTAAAAAACCAGAAATTCCAAAAAATACATGTTTATTTCCATTTTAACAACATAGTGAAGTATTGCTTTACTTTTCTGTTTTGAGTACACGCTTGTAAAATTTATTTTTCATGTTTTGGGTTTTCCTTACCATTTATTTGCCATGAAAAACTTTTTTCATACTTTGTCTAAGACGCTTTAAGCGTATAATGGTTTGCCATGAAAAACTTTTTTCATATTTCTGTCTAAAACGCTTAAGCGTATGAATGTT
>CAZECW010000182.1:0-2088 GCA_964510585.1 uncultured archaeon
AAAACCTATAGGCCCAGTTCCAAGGTCTTCTTATGGGAGGATATTTCCGCTCCCACCCGCAAGCCACCCTACTTTAACCCTGAGAAACCAGTTGCTGACTTTGAAGGGGGCGAAGTGGTTTTAGTCCCAGTGTAAAAATAATCCTACACTGCATGTAGCATTTTGTCTCATAAGATTCCCGCAGTATATCTTACAGGCGAATATGGGAATCGCAATGTTTCACAGAAGCTACAAATCTCCCAAAAGTAGTCAATCGTCGAAACTAAAAAAATAAATCCTAGTAGCAACGTAAAACCTTCTCCGAACTTCCGATATATATAAGTTTTTGCAAATGCCAATCAAAAATTTTATGAGGGTGAGAGTGGTGTTTAAGAGTAAAGTTCTTTTGGTATTATTCTTTGCGGCAATCATACTGGGAGTAGGTACAGGACTAATAACAGCACAGG
Source organism: uncultured archaeon (assembly GCA_964510585.1). GTDB lineage: Archaea > Asgardarchaeota > Jordiarchaeia > Jordiarchaeales > Jordiarchaeaceae > Jordiarchaeum. Next base: position 447 of record CAZECW010000182.1, read on the forward strand.
CCTTTAAGGTACCAGAACCAAACTATTTCGCCCTTGGAATGATTCTTCTAAATCAAAACGGTGGAGCCACCCAACTAGTTACTGGTCTAAACTCGGAAACAATAGCTAAGATAGAGAACCAAGCGCTTACCCGCGAAGAAATTCCAGAAATCAAGGATAAAATTCAAAGCAGCCTGAACCAGGGCTTTCAGAAATGGACAAAACAGAACTCCATAAAATTCACATTGTTTAACGCGACCAGTGAAACCGTTACCCCACTGTTCTTCCAGTTCCTAGATGAGAACCCACACTACAGGGAAGCCTTCAAACTGTACGACAAAGTTCTTGCCCAGGAGAACGATTATAAAATGCAAGAATTAACAAAACTATATTAGCCGTGAACATAAATTATGTTGTGCAGAATGGTGAACTGTTAAACCAGTGGAACACAACCAGCGAAATAAACGGAACCACCTACACCAGCATTTTCAAGGAATACTCACTGGAAATTAATGGAACAACCCTAACCGTGGTCAAAGTGACCATAATGAGCAGTGATGGGACTGTCATCTTTGATCCATACCTATATGTCCACAAAGTCGACCTGTTCTACCTTACATTTGTGATCATCAGCTGGATACCTTTCTGGGGAATATACGTCCCCTGCTACTACGGATGGGACATCTACTCATACGTACGCTTCAGTAACGACACCTCAGCCGTCGGATTCAGTGAGGCGGAGGCATTCTTAGCTAATGCCAAAAGTGAACTTGACGGAGTATCTACAACTTTCGGAGTATATTCTGCATTCTGTTTTGTAACGGGGCTTGTGTTACTTTTTACACCCGCAGCCGAGGTTGGAGCAGCTTTAGAAGTTATGAGTGGTATATTAGGTCTTGCAGGTGTAGTTGCTTCAGTAGCAGGTACAATTATTCTCAATGAATACCTTTACGCTGCGGCGTATAACTATGCACGTGACCCGACCTTTGGCATCTGCACGATGGATAGACATCATCTCATATATGCGTTTAATCCTTACGGACGCTTGTCTTGGAGTAATTTCCATGTTGTTTACTGTGATGGGGGTGTAAAACAGATTTCACCCTTCCCTGTCGGAGTTTATTATTACGAAGAGTGGTGGCAAGTGCTCACTATTGTTGATTTCTTTACGTGGATTAACAGTAACTATGGCTTTGAACATTGGGTCTGGCTAGGACCCTACGTCCCCCCTGCAATATTCGGTTAAAAGGAGGAAATTAACTTATTTCTCCCTTTTTTGGAGTTGATGGTATGTTTGTTTGGCGTGGGTTGGATACGAAAAGCGTGTTAAAAAGGTTATATATTTTGTGTATACCCTTTGCAGTGTCGTTTTGGATAGCAGCTATTTTTCCTTTTTATCAGGAGTTACTGGGTTACTCATTTACATTCTTTACCGGGTATGGGGTGTTTGAGTACACTTCTCTCGGGATAAAATATTTTGGTGACCTATTGTTTCCAGTGATCACTAGTGTCACGGTTTTTGTGGTGGTGCTCTTCTTCCTTTCCTTGACACCATTTTTGATAACTGGTCTCTGGATTAGATTTATTCGTCCTTTTAATGATGTTAAAGGATTCGAAAAAGCCGAGAAAGTATACGAAGTAGTAGAATCCTTAACAGTTCAAG
>CAZECW010000183.1:0-6428 GCA_964510585.1 uncultured archaeon
GCACCCTCATGGGGGCTGCGTCTTGTTTAGCCTCTTAAGCCCAAGCCAAACCCTTCAGCTACCAACAACTATTTATATACCCTACTTTCAAATAAACTTTTTGGCGATTCATCCCCACGACTTGAAGTCGGGGGCTTTCTCGCCAAGGTTTTGTAAACTTATAAATTAGATGGGAAATTCATTCTAGTAACTTTTCAAGTACAGTCTGAAATTTGTGGAGCGGTTTTGATGGCTCGTAAATATGATGTGGTTGTTGTGGGTGCTGGTCCTGCTGGAAGTATGGCGGCCATGAAGGCTGCAGAAAATGGGGCGAAAACCCTTATTTTAGAGAAGCACCGCCTTCCAAGGTTTAAACTCTGCGGTGGTGGAATAGCAAACTGGGTAGTTAGACACTTGAAGGTACCTGAAGAGGTTCTGGAGAGGCAGTACCGGGTTTTATCCTTCTTTACCCCACCAAGTTATGAACGCCACGACATAAACCTGGGCGGATTGGGATATTTTGGCGTTTACCGGAGCGCATTAGACTACTATCTCACCAAATTAGCGTTGGAAAAAGGTGCAGAGCTAAAAGAGAACACCTATGTTAACGGTGTGATTAAGAGGGAGGGATACGTTAAAGGGGTCACCACCAAGGCGGGTGAGAAGTTTGAGGGTGACGTGGTGATTGCCTGTGATGGTGCTCTCTCAACTATTGCGAGGAAGTGTGGAATGTGGGATGTTTGGTTTAAGGAGAAGGGTGAAACTTGGAAGGATCAGATGGTCTTTTGTTTAGGTATGGAGGTGAGGCTGGGGGAGAAGACGATTACCGAGCGTTTTGGCGACAGCTACATGATTTTCACGGGCCGCGACATTGCCCCCATGGGATATGCCTGGATTTTTCCAAAACGGGAGAACGTTTCTGTTGGCTTAGGCTCTATGGCTAAAACCCTTGAGAAGAAACCCACTGATTACATGAATCACTTCATAAAGAATAACCCCATAGCCTCAAAGCTACTGGAGGGCGGAGAAGTCATCCTGCAGAAGGGAGCCTGGATTCCCATAAGGAACGCCTACAAGCCAAGCTACGATTCAGGATTACTGGTCGCAGGAGACGCTGCAGGCATGGTTTCACCCATCACCGGTGAGGGTGTTTATTATGCGGTGAGGGCGGGAATGGACGCAGGGATTACTGCCGCTGAAGCCGTAAACAATGGCGATTTCTCCGCCGAGTTCCTATCCTTATATCAGGAGAGATGGGTAAAATCTGTGGGCAACATTTTGGATTTCCAAGACCAGATTTTTAAGAATACCGTGGGAAAAATCCTATCCTTGAAGGACGAAAAAGAGAAGGATGAACAGTACGAGAAGGGCTTCGTGGAAGCCTTTAACATATTTGTGTCCGTAATTGAGAAATACGCTCAGCAGAAAAAAGAAACACCAAAAACCACAACAACATCTCAGAAAAAATCTTAAAAAAGGATAGCTAGGCCACCGCACCAACAACTTTTACTAAAACAAATTTGGTTTGAAACCCTAATGTGGAGGATTCAAAAATTGAGTTGGGAGCAAGTTCAAAAATATCTTAAAGAAGACGAAGTAATCAGTTTAACTCAGGAACTCGTGAAAATACCCAGCTCTAAGGATGTGAAGGGTGGAGAAAGAAAGGTAGCTGAAGCCTTAGCATCCTTCTTTGAAAAGCATGGAATACCCTCAGAAATCCAGAGGGTAGGCTTGGGGGCAAACATAATAGCTCAAATAGGGGATCCAGACGCTGGCCCCACACTTATGCTCAATGGACATCTGGACACGGTGCTTGCTACAAACATGACCATACCGCCCTACGAACCCGTGATAAGGGGAGGAAAACTTTATGGTAGGGGCTCATGTGACATGAAGGGGGGTCTTGCAGCCATGGCAGCTGCACTATCAGCGCTTCACGAAGCAGGAGTGGAACTTAAGGGAAGCCTACTCTACACTGGTGTTTCAGGGGAGGAGACTGGAAGCGCAGGAGCAAGGAGAATAGTAGAGCGTGGGCCAGCCTCGGACTGCGCCATTGTTGGAGAACCCACCAGTCTCGTAATCACATATGGAGGCTACGGGATTACCTTTGCCACCATAAATGTTAGGGGGAAGGCTGCTCACGGAAGCACTCCCCACGAGGGAATAAACGCCATAGAGAAGGCTGCTAAAATAATTATTAGAATGCGGGAGAAACTTCCCAAAATTTTTGGGGAGAGGGCTGACCCAGTGGTGGGGCCTCCAACATATAATGTGGGTATTATAAAGAGTGGAACTCAACCTAATATAGTTCCCGACAAGTGTACCTTAGTTATAGATAGGGAAGTGGTTCCCGGGGAAACCTTGGAGCAGATTATAGCTGATTTCCAAGGAATAATTGACGAACTAAAGGAAGAGGATCCAGAGTTGGATGCTACCGTCACTGTGCCAGCGGTTGACCTTCAACCCCTGAAAACCTCCCTAGATCACCCCTTCATTAAACATTTGGCACAAGCCACACAACAAGTCTTGGGAAGAGTGGAGTATACTGGGAGAAGTGGAAGCACAGACGCCGCAATATTCTCAGAGGCAGGAATTCCAAGCGTAATTTTCGGGCCTGGAGAAATAAAGGTTGCCCACTCAGAAGCAGAATACGTTGAAGTGGGGCAAGTGGTAAACGCCGCAAAGATATATACCCTTACAGCTTTAAACTACCTAACCTAAGTCTGCTGGAAAACTATCAGGGAGATCAGGTGGTGGGTATGGTTCAGAAATATGATGTGGTTGTTGTGGGTGCTGGTCCCGCTGGGAGTATGGCGGCTATGAAGGCTGCGGAGGGTGGAGCTGATACCCTCATTGTGGAGAAACAGAGGTTGCCTCGATTCAAGCTTTGTGGGGGTAACGTGGCTAACTGGGTGGTTCTCAAACTCAATATTCCCCAGAACGTTTTGGATAGAAAATATACTTCAATCATTTTTTGTACTCCGCCTAAGTATGAGAAGCAAACTTTTGCGGTTCCTGGTGCCTACTGGGGGGTTTACCGAGACCGATTTGACTATCACCTTGCAAAGATGGCTATCGGGGCGGGAGCAGAGTTAAAAGAAGGCGTCCATATCAATGACGTTATTATGGAGGGGCGGAGCGTTAAGGGAGTGGTTACAAATGAGGGGGAGAAAATTTTTGCCGATGTGGTTATCGCCTGTGATGGGGCTTACTCGAGGATAGCGAAAAAATGTGGTTTTTGGGACAAGTGGTTTAAGGAAAGGGGGGAGACTTGGCTTGATAACATGGGTTTCTGTATGGGTGTAGAAATGAAGATGGACAACGATACTATTGAGGAGCGGTTCGGAGACTCATACGTGATTTTTACTGGCAAAGAGATAGCTCCCCTGGGGTATGGCTGGATTTTTCCCAAGGATGGTATGCTTTCTGTGGGTGTGGGTTCGGCGGCGGGTATGATGAATAGAAAGCCCTCAGAGTATTTGGAATATTTTATGAGGCACCCCGCTGCGGCTCAGTTTCTGGAGGGTGGCAGGGTGATATTGAGTCGGGGTGCTTTTGTGCCCTATAGGCGTTTCTTCACTCCTAGCTATTCTTCGGGCATCTTGGTGGCTGGGGATGCTGCGGGTATGGTTTCACCAGTAACTGGGGAGGGTATTTTTTTCGCGGTGAGGGCAGGTATGGATGCTGGTACAACTGCGGCTGAAGCTGTGCAGAGTAAAGATTTTTCCGCCGGTTTTCTCTCTAGGTATGAGGAGAGATGGATGAATTCTATTGGTCACAATTTGGGATTCCAAGCCCAAGTTTTTGAGGAAACGATCGGAAAAATTCTAAAAATGGAGGATAAGCTGGTTCAAAAGGAGCAGTACGAGAAAGGCGTGATTGAAGCCTTCCTAAAATATATAGCCTATGTGGCAGAGTACTCTACAAGGAAATCGAAAAAGACACCCTAGCACCATTCCAAAAACAAAACTATTCCCACAATTGGCGGAACATCTCTCGGTTTTTAATCCTCTACGATGAGGTAGGGGAGTATTTCTCTCATATCCTTCAAATTTAGGACAATTTTAGCATGTTTTTTGAGGGCTTCTGATGGGTTTACTGCTATGCTGTATTTTGCCTTCGTAAACATGGGTATGTCCATTTCATCGTTGCCGATGACTGCGCATTCTGAGGGGTCTAGGCCTGCTTCTTGGGCCACTTTTAGGAATAGTTCTGCTTTTTTCACAGCGTCCACTGGTGGAGCTGTAAGCCTGCCAGTAAATTTGCCATCCACAACCTCTGCAGAGTGGCTGTAAACATAATCTAGTCCCAATTTTTGCTTAATGGCTTGAAGTGCGGTGTTGCTGCCACCACAACTTATAAGGGCAACTATGTATCCCGCCTCCTTCAGTTTTTGAATTGTTTCCTCTGCTCCCACCCTTAGCTTGAGTTCCCTCATCAGTTTTAGGGCTATCTCAACCTCCACACCCTCCCAATACTTTGCAGAGTTAATTATGGCTTCCTCAAAGGAAATCTTCCTAGCTCTCAAATCTTTAAGAATTCTTCCGACCTCATTCTGTATTCCCAAACTTTTTGCCAATTCTACGCTGTGGCTGTCTCCATCGTATAAAACTCCGTCAAAGTCAAAAACCACCATTCGCAACTCTTTTCCCTCAAATTGGATTCTCCTCATCGGAGACACCTCCATTTCACCTTACTTCCAAACAAATACTAACAACTAATTAAATTTGTCCCTAAACCATTACAACAATTGTAACCCTTTTTCCTTCACGCTCAAGGAATACCCATAAAATTGGTTAACCTATCTTTAACACTGAATAGCGTTGATAGTTGCGCCTTCTACCCAATAGCTTTGGGAGCTATAGGCAATAAAACTTAACGAGCTCAAAAACCAGAAGGAGTAAGAGCGACAGATGGGCAACGAAAAAGTTATTTTCTCGAGGAAATAAGGGTTGGAAGAGTTAAAAGCATATTTTATGTGGTGGCTTTTTCAGGTCTTCTGTTTTCTCTAGTTTTAGGATTTTGATTTTGATATTGGGATGCCTGCGTCTTCTAGCATTTCGATTTGGAATCCGTACCACCAGTCTGGCACTTGTAGAATATCCTTTTCGCTTATTTTTTCAAAGAGTTTTGCCTCTTGCACTTCTCTTCCGGGTTTCAATTTTCCGCCCATTGCCCTAGTAGAAAAGGCGATGAGCTTTGCGTCTGCTTGCTGCCCTTGGTTTAAGAAGCGGAAAATGTAAACTCCCAAAAGCTTCTCCACCTTGACCTCTAAGCCCAGTTCCTCCCTTATTTCCCTAATAACTGCTTCCTCGTAACTCTCGTGAGATTCTGGTTTTCCCCCGGCAAGAATCCAACCATCCATAATCATGGGCATACCATAAGCATCTCTAACAACCACTGGTTTTTTAATCATTACCACTCCTACACCCATCTTAACTACGGCGACAACCCTTACCCATTCTTCATTTTTAAAATAGTCAAAGATGGATCTCACCACTGGTATTTCCACAACTCTTTTTCTAGCATTTTTGTAACGGGATAGAAGCGACTCCAGCGACTCCATGCCCACCACTAATCCAAAAAAATTCGAATACAACAGTATAATTACTCCGTAAAAATTTTATCACTCATCTCTACTCTTTTTGCCCACATATTTTTCTGATTTTGGGCCATACTCTCTAATTACTCTTCGATATAGTGCAAAAGCGGCGAATGCGAAGAATATAATAATCGTTATTAAGGTCCAGGTCAGATTGGCAAACTTTAACAATGTTATTCCGAAACCCATAGAGTAACCTGTGGGCAGCCTAATGTAATTTTTGCTCTCCCTGCCAAAAACACTCTGCGTCCACCAATCAACCATGGTGGGCAATGCCAGAACAATCGCCAAAAACAGACTCAAATACTCGCCCAAATTCGGGATAACTGAAAAATAAAGTAAAACTAAGCCGGTAACAAATCCAAGAGTAAGACCTGTACACCGAGCACAGAGACGAATTTCCCTGCCAAAAATCTTCAAACTAATTGTTCTATCGAGATGCTCCTCCGTATGGTGTGACAATAAGTAAAGCAGAGCCTTCTTTAAATCCTCTTTTAAATCCTCTTTACTGACCATCAAACCACCAAACCAGAAATCAGAAATCCAGATTCCAAAAGACTTCCAATTGAATAAACATATTGCCTCAACAACGTTAAATCTGTTTTGTTCCACCTCCACCCTAACTATCCCACTTCCAGCGAGAAAAATCCTCCCCCCTTCCCTTCTTTTAGATGTCGAAAAAGTAGGGGAAAACAGCTGGCGAATCATTACAAAACCTTGGCGAGAAAGCCCCCGACTTTAGTCGTGGGGATGAATCGCCAGAAAGTTTATTTGAAAGTATGGTATATAAATAGTTGTTGGTAGCTGAAGGGTTTGGCTTGGGCTTAAGAGGCTAAACAAGACGCAG